>DATCLH010000226.1:0-4329 GCA_036564035.1 Thermaerobacter sp. | reverse complement strand
ATCCTGAAGTACATCGAGCCCGACTTCGTCCACATCATGGTCGACGGGCGCATCGTCCGTTCCGGCGGCCGCGAGCTGGCGGAAGAGGTCGAGGCCAAGGGGTACGACTGGATCAAGGCGCAGGTCGGCTGAGGCCGCAGAGGCAGGAGGGAAGGCCCATGGCGAACTCCCTGGACAACCTGGACACCCTCGCGCAGGCGCAGGGGTTCACCGCCGACCTGGTGGACCGCATCGCCCGCGCCCACGACGAGCCCGACTGGCTGGTGGAGCGCCGGCGGGAAGCCCTGCGCATCTTCAACGAGCTGCCCCTGCCGTCCTGGCGCCACACCAAGGTGGATGACCTGAACCTGCAAGCCCTTCGCCCCGTGGCCCCGGCGTCGGCCCTGCCCGCCTGGGCGGAGGCCGCCCTGCCGCCCGCGACGGAAGCGGCCGCCATCGCGGTGCAGACCGACGGCCGGGTCGAGGTGCGCCACATGGATCCCGCCCTGGCCGACCGCGGCCTGGTGGTGACCGACCTGCACACCGCCGCCCGCACCCACGCGGACCTGGTGGAGAAGTACTACATGAAGAGCGGCCTCGATCCCCGGTCGGACCGGTTCGCGGCCCTGCACGCCGCCTTCTGGACCGGCGGGTTCTTCGTGTACGTGCCCCGCGGGCTGGTGGTCGAGAAGCCCATCTACCTGGTGACCCTGATCACCGCCGGCGCCGCCGGGGCGTCGGTCTCGGGCCACGGGCTGGTCGTGGTGGACGAGCAGGCCCAGGCCACGCTGTTCGACGAGAGCGACGCCCACGATCTGAACCAGGCGGCCCTGTACACCGGCCAGCTGGAGATCCACGTCCAGCCCGCCGCCCGGCTGGATTACGTCAGCGTCCAGAACTGGCGGGCCCCGGTGCGGGAGTTCTCCCAGAAGGCCGGCGTGGTGCGGCGGGACGCCACCCTGGTGGCCACCACCGGCTTCTTCGGCGGCGCCCAGACCCGCAACCTGTTCAACCTGGAGATGGTGGAACCGGGCGCCAGCATGGAGAACATCCTGGCCTACGCCGCCTCGGGCAGCCAGCACTTTGACCTGTTCACCCGCAGCCGCCATGCGTCCCAGAGCACCTTCGGCAACATGACGGCCCGGGGGATCCTCACCGGTTCCTCACGGCTGGTGTACCAGGGCCTCATCCGCATCGAGCGGGGCGCCCACAAGAGCGAGGACTACCTGAGCAGCAACACCCTGATCCTCTCCCCCGAGGCCAAGGTGCTGGACGACATCCCGAGCCTGGAGATCGAGGCCGACGACGTCAAGGCCAGCCACGGCGCCACCGTGGGGCAGATCGACCAGGAGCAGCTCTTCTACCTCCGCAGCCGCGGGCTCGACGAGCGGCAGGCCCGGCGGCTCCTGGTCAGCGGCTTCTTCGAGCCGCTGCTGGGCAAGATCCCCAACGACGCCGCCCGGGAGCGCATCGCCGAACTGGTCCTGGAGAAGGTCGTCTGAGATCCCGAGGAGCGGGGACGCAGGGCGCGGGTCCGGGGGCCCGCGCCCGCGCCCTCTTCAAGGAGGCATGGGGCCATGGCGACCCCCGTTCGACCCACCGCCGGTAGCCCGGTTCCTCCGGCCATCGACCCCGTGGCCATCCGGCGGGACTTCCCCATCCTGCAGCGGGAGATCCACGGACGGCGCCTGGTCTACCTGGACAGCGCCGCCACCTCCCAGAAGCCGGCGGCCGTCATCGACGCCCTGGCCGGGTTCTACCGGCACAGCAACGCCAACGTCCACCGGGGCATCCACACCCTGGCCGAGGAGGCGACGGAGGCCTACGAGGGTGCCCGGGCCCGCACGGCGGCCTTTCTCGGCGCCCAGGAAGACGAGATCGTCTTTACCCGGGGCGCCACCGAGGCGCTGAACCTGGTGGCCTGGGGGTGGGCCTTCCACCACCTGCGGCCGGGCGATGCCATCCTGGTCACCTTGATGGAGCACCACAGCAACCTGGTGCCGTGGCAGCAGGTGGCGGCCCGCGGCGGGTTCCACCTCAAGGCGGTGCCCCTGACGGAGGACGGCCGGCTCGACCGGGAGGCCTTCACCCGCCTCCTGGAGGCCCACCGGCCCCGGGTGGTCGCCCTGACCCACATGTCCAACGTGCTGGGGACGATCAACCCCGTGGCGGAGCTGGCGCGGCAGGCCCGGGACGCCGGCGCCGTGGTGGTGGTCGACGGCGCCCAGAGCGTGCCCCACCTGCCGGTGGACGTGGGCTCCCTGGGCGCCGATTTCCTCGCCTTCTCCGCCCACAAGATGCTGGGGCCCACCGGCCTGGGGGTCCTGTACGGCCGCCGGGAGCGGCTGGCCGAGATGGAGCCGTTGCTGGGCGGGGGCGGCATGATCCGCCAGGTGGAGGTGGAACGGTCCACCTGGGCCGATCCGCCCCAGCGCTTCGAGGCCGGGACGCCGCCCATCGCCGAAGCTGCGGCCTTCACCGCGGCCCTGGACTACCTGGAGCGGCTGGGCATGGCGGGGGTGGCGGCCCATGAACGGGAGCTGGTCCGGTATGCCTGGGAGCGGCTGCGGGAGGTGCCGGGGCTGACCGTGTACGGGCCCGGGCCCGAGCACCGGGGCGGGGTGATCGCCTTCACCCTGGAGGGCGTGCACCCCCACGACCTGGCCCAGGTGCTGGACGGCGACGGGGTGGCGATCCGCGCCGGCCACCACTGCACCCAGCCCCTCCACCGCCACCTGGGGCTCGTGGCCACGGCGCGGGCCAGCTTCTACATCTATAACGACCGGGACGACGTCGACCGGTTGTTGCAGGGCCTCGAGCGGGCCCGGCGGCTCCTGGCCGGCTCGTGAAGGAGGCGCCACCCGTGGGCAGCGACTTCTACCGGGAGAACATCCTGGACCACTACCGCAACCCGCGCAACCGCGGCCACCTGGACGACGCCCAGATCCGCCACGAGGACCTCAACCCCCTCTGCGGCGACCAGATCCGCTTCGAGGTGCGGCTGGACGAACGGGGACGGGTGGAGGCGGCCGCCTTCGACGGCCGCGGGTGCGCCATCAGCCAGGCATCGGCCTCCATGCTGACGGAGGCGGTCCAGGGCAAGAGCCTGGACGAGATCAAGGCCATGGACAAGGACGACGTCCTCGCCCTGCTGGGCATCCCCCTGAGCCCGGTGCGGTTGAAGTGCGCCCTGCTGGCGCTCAAGGTGCTCCAGGCGGGCATCTACCGCTACGAAGCGCAGCAGGCCGGCGGGGAAGCCTGATCCCCGCCGGCTTGCTGCCGGAGGGGCGCGCCGGCAGGGCGGGTGGGGCAACGGGCAAGCGGCGGGAACCCCAGGCAGCCGGCCGCTGATCCGGTCACCCGCACGGGGTCACCCGCTCGGGGCCGCGCCGCCTTGACCCGGGCGACCCGGTGGATCCGGCCTTGCCGGGGCGGGGGCATCCGGGGCCGGGGAGGTGGCGGTGCCGTCGCCCTGGGCGATGCGCCGCACCGTGTCGACGAAGATGGTCTCGCCCATGGTCAGGGCGTACACGTGGGCGAGCTGGCCCAGCAGCTCGTCGGCCGTGAAGCCGCAGAGCTCCACCAGCCGGCGGACGTCCTCCCAGGTGTAAGGGGCGTCCGCGGGCGGAATGCGGCCGTCGGCCATCGCCGCCTGAACCCGCTCGTAGAGCGCGTCGGACCGCGCCGGATCCCGCCGCACCGCCTCGGGCACCCACCAGCCCGCCTCCAGGTACTGGCGGGGCTGGGACAGCCCCAACGCCTTCAGCAGCTCCACCAGCCGCGCGAAGGTCCAGCCGCGCCGGGCCTCTTCCGGCAAGCGCTGAAGCAGCTCCTCCGCCCGCCGGGCCTTGGTCCAGGCCAGGAAGGAGTCCCGCCCGGCCCACGGTCCAGGGGCCGGCGTGGCGGGCGGCTGGCCGCGTTCGTCCATGGCGTTGGCGCCTCCTTCCCAGGCGGGTTGACGCCTCCGTGCCAGGCGGTTCGGTGAGCCACCGGCGCCCCATCGGCCCGTCACCGGCGCCGGAGCCGCAGGTCAACGGCACCGGAACGGCGGGGCGTCGGCGCCGGGACGACACGTCAACGGCGCCGGGATCGCGCCCGACCGCCCCCGGCCCCGGTGGCGCTGAACCCGCCCGCCGCAGGCCGGTGAACGCCCCCAGGCCACCGGAGCGCAACGGCCCGCCGCTCAGCGGGCCGTCGGTGCCGGCTGGCTGGCCAGGCGGGCGTAGCGGCCTGCGAAGAAGAGCAGGGGATCGCCCCCCTGGACCTCAGCATGTTCGACCTCGGCCAGGAAGATCGTGTGGTCGCCGCCCGGCAATCGCTGGACGATGCGGCAATCCAGGTAGGCGAGGG
>DATCLH010000225.1:0-5347 GCA_036564035.1 Thermaerobacter sp. | reverse complement strand
ACCGCGTTGAAGACCACGGGCGCCAGGTATCCGATGGGGTGGAACCGCCAGCGCCGGGTGACCAGCGCAGCCGCCAGCGTCACCAGGGAACCGCCCACCACGTCCCAGAGGCCGAAGGGACTCTGCAGGTTGGCCAAGGCGACGCCCACGAAGAGCCCCGGCACCGCTTCGGGCCACAGCATGGGCAGCAAGGTCAGGGCCTCGCTGACCCGGAACTGGATCTGGCCGAAGGAGATGGGCTGGAACAGCAGCGTCAACACCACGTACAAGGCGGCGATCATGCCCGCCCGCAGCCAGCGGCGTAGCTCCACGGCATCCCCATCCTCCCCCCTGGGATTGGCCCGCCCGGCGGCGGCCGACGCGCTTGGTGCCCCGGGTCCCCGGGGAAAGCCCGGCCCGTCGCCGTTTCCGGGTGCGCCGGCGGCCCGCGGTCCCACGGCGCCCGTCGCCCCTGGTGGTGCGCGGCTTCACGGTCCCGCATGGCCCCGCCCGTGGCCGGTTCCAGGGCCCCGGCCGGCCGTACCGGCGGTCCGTGGTTCCATGGCCCCGCGGCCTGGGTCCATGTTAGAATAACCGCGAGGCGCCGGGCAGCCTGCCCAGCCGCTCGGGCGGCCCACGGGCCTTGATGGTTTGTGCGCTTGTAGCTCAATTCGTGCGCCCGTAGCTCAGGTGGAAGAGCGCTTCCGTCCTAAGGAAGGCGTCGGGGGTTCGAGTCCTCCCGGGCGCACACGGCGATGAGCCGGGGGAGCAGACGGGCGGCGTCCAGCGGGATGCCGCTGCGGCGAAGGTGGGGCCGTGCCGGCGGCAGCCGCGGCCTTGCCAGTCGCCATCCCGCGGGCCGCCGGCGCCGTTGGGCGTCCCGCCTGGCGGGCGCGAAACGGACCGCGGGGCGGAAAGGGCCGCGGGCTTGAAGGACCGCGCGGGAGAAGGAGCCGGGCCGCAAAGGTCCCGGCTCTTTCGTCACCGGGCACGGCGGTCCGGCCGCGCCGTGCAGAGCGATCGGGCCGCGCCGTGGGGTCCGCCCGGGAGCGGTCCGTGGTGCCGATGCGGCCGCCCGCCCCGGTGGGTGACCCGTTCCTCCGGGGCAGGGCGGGCTTGACCGCTGTGCCGCCGCCTTGGCCCGCACGCGACCGGGCCGTTGCCGCGCGGCGGGCCTTCCGGCCTCACGGAACGGGCACCCGCACCGGTCGAAGCCTCGGGGATCGCGCACCGCGGGCCGTCCATCCCGGCCCGGGGGTGGGAGCGTGGAGGGGCGGGTTCTTCCGGACGAACCGGCTCAAGGCGCCGGCTCCGGCGACGGCCTTGCCGTCGGCCGGGCGCCCGTGCCCTCTGGGCTTGTCGCGTCGCCCGGGTCGCCGGGGCCCGCCGGCGACGGGGACGGCGACGACCCGGATATCCGTTTCATGGCCGAAGCGCTGGCCGAGGCCCGGCGCGCCCTGGACGTGGGGGAGGTCCCCGTGGGGGCGGTGGCCGTCCACCAGGGGCAGGTCATCGCCCGCGGCCACAATCTGCGGGAACGCCTGGGCGATCCGACGGCCCACGCCGAGATCCTGGTCCTCCGCCAGGCGGCCGCGCGGCTCGGCGGCTGGCGGCTGGAAGGGGTGACCCTCTACGTCACCCTTGAGCCCTGTCCCATGTGCGCCGGTGCCATCGTCCTGGCGCGCATCCCGCGCCTGGTCTACGGCGCGCCGGACCCCAAGGCCGGCGCCGCCGGCAGCTTGATGAACCTGGTGCAACATGATAGACTGAATCACCGAGTCGAGCTGCGCGCCGGCGTGCTGGCCGAGGCCAGCGCCGCTTTGTTGCGGGGCTTCTTCCGGCAACTGCGCCAGCCGGCGGCGGGTGCGACGGTCCCCGGTGCGGCAGCCGCCGGTTCGCCCGGTGCCGGTTCGTCCGGTGAGGATGGCGGCGGGGGCTGAAGCCGGCGGCGGGCGCGCGGGCTCACTCACACTCAATGGAAGGGTGCCGGAGTGGTTGAACGGGGCGGTCTCGAAAACCGTTGTGGGCGCAAGCCCACCGTGGGTTCGAATCCCACCCCTTCCGCAGTGACCCGGCCCGCGGGCCGGGCTCCCGCCGGCCTCCGGCAGCCATGACCGCCCGCCCGTCGCGCCGCCGTCGCGGCTGGACCGGTCCACCAGCCTGGCCGGATCACGGCAAGGCCGGGGGCGAGGGCGGTCCCGGGGCGGCGCCGGCGGCTCTGCAACGACAGCTTCATCCTTCAAACCCGAAGACCGTTGACGGCGAGGAAGGGTGGCCGAGCGGTTTAAGGCACACGCCTGGAGAGCGTGTGTGGGCGCAAGCCCACCGTGGGTTCGAATCCCACCCCTTCCGCCCTTTTTGTCTTTACAAAGCGCCCAGTTTTCAGCACCCGGCGGATGCCGGGAGAGCTTTGGCCGTGCTAGACGGGGAGGTAGCGGTGCCCTGTACCCGCAATCCGCTATAGCGGGGTCGAATTCCCGTCCGAGGCCCTCGCGGTCGGGGCCAGCACCGGACACGGGGCGTTGAAGGCCGGGTCCCGCGCAACGCGGACTCGTGAACCCCGCCAGGCCCGGAAGGGAGCAACGGTAAGCGAGCCACCGCGTGTGCCGCGGGGGAGCCGGGCCGGAGTCCACGGTCCGGCCAGCGCCCGGGTGCGGGTGTCGACGACGGGTGCACGGCCATCCTTTGCGGGAGGGGCGACGGCGGAACCGCTACCGCCGTCGCCCCTTCTTCCTTTCCAGGGGGGTTTCGGTTGAGCCAGCCGTACCAGGCCCTCTACCGCAGCTGGCGGCCCCAGCGCTTCGACGCCGTGGTGGGCCAGGAGCACGTGATCCGGACCCTGGGCAACGCCCTGCGCACGGGCCGGGTGGCCCACGCCTACCTCTTCGCGGGCCCGCGCGGCACCGGCAAGACCTCCGTGGCCAAGTTGCTGGCCAAGGCGGTCAATTGCGCGTCGCCCGACGGCATCGAGCCCTGCAACCGCTGCGATTTGTGCCGGGAGATCAACGACGGTTCCACCATGGACGTCCTGGAGATCGACGCCGCATCCAACCGGGGCATCGACGAGATCCGGGAGCTCCGGGAACGGGTGCGCTATGCCCCGGCCCGCGGGCGGTACAAGGTCTACATCATCGACGAGGTCCACATGCTGACCACCGAGGCGTTCAACGCCCTGCTCAAGACCCTGGAGGAACCGCCGGCCCACGCCCTCTTCATCCTGGCCACCACCGAACCCCACCGGCTGCCGGCGACCATCGTCTCCCGATGCCAGCGGTTCGACTTCCACCGGCTCGCCCCGGAGCAGATCGTGCAGCGGCTGGAGGCGGTGTGCACCGCCATGGGGGTCCAGGCGGACCCCGAAGCCCTGCGCCTGCTGGCCCGGCTGGCGGACGGCGGCCTGCGCGATGCCCTGAGCCTGCTGGACCAGTGCCTGGCCATGGCGGGTGAGCGGCTGGACGCCCAGGTGGTGGTCGACCTTCTGGGCCTGGCGCCCGGAGAGGGCATCCTGGCCCTGACCCGGGCCGTGGTCGAAGGCGACGTGGGGGCAGGGCTGCGCGCCGTGGCCGACCTCTCGGCCCAGGGGGTCGACCTGGCCCAAACCTTGCGCGACTGGGTGGCCTGCTGGCGCGACCTTCTGGCCTTGCGCTCCGGTCTCGGTTCCCATCACCTGCTCTACGCCGGCGAGGAACTGGCGGCCCAGTTGCAGCCCCTGGCCCGCGCCCTGGACGAGGCCAGCGCCCTGGCGTGCTTCGACGCCCTGGCCGAAGGGGAGAGCCTGTTGCGCTGGAGCGGCCAGCCGCGCCTGGCCCTGGAAGCGGCCCTGATCCGGGCCGTCGGCGAGCGCCGGATGCGGGCGGGTGGAACGGTCGCGGCGCGTGGGGCCGAGGCGGCGGGCGCGGCCGGCGGCCCCGAACCGGCGGCCGCGCCGGCGCCGGCTGCCCCCCCGGGACCGGCGGGCTCCCCAGCGGGCCCGGCGGGGAGCGGCCCGGTCGCGCGGCCCGAGGGACACGGCGGGCGGCAGAGTCCATCGGCCGCGGTGCCGGGCGCCCAACCGGGATCGGATCCAGCCGCCGGCGTCACGGGCACGCCGGCATCGTCCGACAGCGAGCCGGCTGGGCCTGCCCCCGAGGCCGCCGGTGTGCCCGTTCCCTCCGGGTCCGCCGGTGCGCCCACTGCCGCCGGGGCTGCCGGTGGGCCCACGCCCGCGGGGATCGCCGGCCCGCCCGCCCCTGCCGGCGCCGGGGGACCTGCCCCGGCCGCGGCCCTCGTGCAACAATGGGAGCGGTTCCTGCAGGCGCTGCGCCGGCGGCGGGAGTGGACGGCTCTCCACGCCCTTCTGCGGGCCGCGGGCGCGCCGCGGGCGGTGGGGGACGAGGTGGAGATCCCCTTTGCCCAGCCGGGCATGGCGCGTACCGCGGAGGTGAAGCTGCCCCAGCTGCGGCGGGCCATCGAGGCGTTCCTGGGCTCGCCGGTGCCGGTGCGGATCGCCGTGGATGGCGGCCACGGGGGACCGCCCGCCCCGCCGCCGGGGCCCGGTCCGGCCGCGAGCCTTCACGGAGGAGCGCCCGGGGGCGCCCGCGCCCCCGCCACCCCTCCGGCTGCTCCAGCGCGGGGGCCGGCGGCGGAGGTCGCCGGCGAGACCGCCGCGGCAGGGGACGTGGGACTGGCCCCGCGCCCGCTGGAGGCCGATCCGGGGGACGGCGATCCTCCGGCCCCGGGCCGCGGGTCGCTTCTCCCGGAGGCCCGTTCCGGGGAGCCCGGGGGGCCCGGAGGGCCTGGGGGGCCCGGGACGGTAGGCGGCCCGGCGCCGGAAAGGCCGCCAGGGCAGGCTCCGGGGCGGGCGGGCGCCGCGGTGGGCGGCCACGGCAGCCCCCCTGCCCGGGCTACAGCGGGCCGGGGGCAGCGGCCGGTTCGTCCCGCGGACGAACCGGCTGCGGGGGACCCGGACGGAGACGCTCCAGCCGGGGACCCGCAGGCGCCGGACCCACCGGGGTCCCCCGGCCCTGACGGTGCCGGGCGGGGCCCCGGCGGCGCGCCGGCCCCCGGCGCGCCCGTCGCCGGCGCCCGTCCGGCGGCCGGGATGGCGGCCGCGCCGGGGGCGGGCCCCACCGTCCCTGGCGGGCCGGCGGTAGGGGAAGGCGGGCCGGATCCCTCGACGCCGGGCGCACCGCCGGATCCCCTGGATCCCGGCGCCGCCGGCGAGGCGCCGCCACCGGGTCTCGACGCGGTGCAGAAGGCGGCCTGGGAGCTCTTCGGCGGACAATGGATCCCCGTGAAGGAGGAGTGGCAGCGTGAGCTTCGGCCCCATGGGCAAGATGCTGAAACAGCTTGAGAAGATGCAGCAGGAGATGGCCCGCCTGCAGGAGGA
>DATCLH010000224.1:0-1797 GCA_036564035.1 Thermaerobacter sp. | reverse complement strand
CGGGCCGGATACTGGAGATGGTAGCACCGTGGGGGTGCTGGCGTCACGCCGGCTGAGACGAGCCCCAGGGCTCGAACCCCTCGAACCTGACGTGGGTAATGCCACCGGAGGGAACGGTGCGGTCCCGACCCAACGAACCCGCCCGATCGCCGCCGGCGATCGCTTCCGGGCACCCGGGCCGCGTTCTTCCCGCGGCCTTTTTCGTTGCCGGCCGAACCGCACCCTGCCGGGAGGCGGTGCCTGCGGGGCCGGGAGGCGGGCACCTCCCGGGGACCGCCGGCGACCCGCCGGTTCGTCCGCCGCCGGTCCGCCCCCCGGCCGGCTCATCGGACCCCTCCGCGGCCACCTGCAAGGGAGAAGGGAGCGATCCGCCATGCCAGCCTCTTCCCCGGACCGCCCGGCAGCGGGCGGCGTGCCGGCGGCCCCCGGCCCCGACCCGGGCCGCCCGGAAGCCGGTTCCTCCGGACGAACCGGCCCCACGCCGGCGCCCCGGGCCCTGACCATCGCCGGCTCCGACAGCGGCGGCGGCGCCGGGATCCAGGCCGACATCAAGACCTTCAACGCCTTGCGGGTCTTCGGCACCTCCGCCATCACCGCCCTGACGGCCCAGAACACCGAGGGCGTGCGGGACGTCCACCTGGTGCCGCCGGAGATGGTGGCCGCCCAGATCGACGCCGTCCTGGACGACATCGGGACCGATGCGGCCAAGACGGGCATGCTCGGCACCACCGCCATCGTCGAGGCGGTGGCCGAGCGCGTCCGCTTCTGGCGGGATCGCCTCGGGCCCTTCCCCCTGGTGGTCGACCCCGTAATGATCGCCAAGAGCGGGGCCCCCCTCCTGGACGAACCGGCCCGGGAGGCCGTGCGGCGGCTGCTCCTGCCCCTGGCCACGGTGATCACGCCGAACCGCCACGAGGCGGAGGAACTGGCCGGCATGGCGATCCGCACCCTGGACGATGCCCGCCGGGCCGCCCAGGTCCTGCACGCCCTGGGGCCGGCGTGGGTGGTGGTCAAGGGAGGGCACGTGGAGGAGACCTCGGCCGAGGCCATCGACGTGGTTTACGACGGCCGCAGCTGGTACACCCTGCGCGCCCCGCGGATCGACACCCGCTCCACCCATGGCACGGGGTGCACCTTCTCGGCGGCCATCACCGCCTACCTGGCCCGGGGGTACCCGGTGCTGGAAGCCTTGCAGGCCGCCAAGGAATACATCACGGGGGCCATCCGCCATGCCCCCGCCATCGGCCGGGGCCACGGCCCCACCTGCTCCTTCTACCCCTGGGAGCCCGAGCCGCCGGACGAACCGGCGGCGGCCGGGCAGAGCCCGCCGCCGCGACGCGGCGACGGCGAGAAGGGAGGCGGCTCGGTATGGTAGGCCCTCAGGGGGAGGCGCCCGGGGGCGAGCCGCGCCCCGGGGGCACCCGGCCGCCCGCGGGAACCCCCGCGGCAGCCCCCGCGGGGACCCCCGCGGAAGGCCCCGTGCAAACCGCGCCGTCCCCCGCGCCGTCCCCCGCGCCGCCGGCCCAGGGGCCGCATTCCACCCGGCGGCTGGTGCGGGCGGCGGTGCTGATCGCCCTGGGCACGGTGCTGGCGGGCATGATCCGGGTGCCCGTGGGCGTCGCCACCGCGACGCCGGTGCAGCATGCCGTCAACGTACTGGCCGCCGTCTGGTTCGGCCCGGCGGGGGCGGTGACCGTCGCCTTCCTGATCAGCCTCCTGCGCAACCTGCTGGGGCTGGGCACCCTGCTGGCCTTCCCGGGCAGCCTCTTCGGCGCCGCCCTGGCCGGCCTGGCCTAC
>DATCLH010000223.1:0-4168 GCA_036564035.1 Thermaerobacter sp. | reverse complement strand
GGGTCGACCCGGCGGCCCTGCCGCCGCTGCAGCTGTCGGCCACCGTGGCGGAGGCGCGGCTGGCGCCGGGCGGCTCGACCACGGTGCGGCTGGCGCTGGTCCGCCCGCAGCCGGCTGCGGTGGGGGGATCCACGAGCGATCGGGACCGTGGGGCGGCCGGTGCGCCAGGTGCCGCCCATCCCGGCGCCGGCGCGCCGGCCGGGCCGCCGGCCGCGGGCGGTTCGGCGCCGGCACCGGGCGGCCCCGGTACCGGGGATGCCGCCGCCGCGGATCCTGCCGGGGCTGCGGGCGCCGGTGGCGGACCGGCAGGCGGGTCCGGCCCGGCAACCGGGGCGGTGGAGTGGACGGTGTTCGATGTGCCCCGGGGCTGGGGGGTGCAATGGGAAGAACGGGGGCGCGATGCCGCGCGCGCCCGCGTCGCCGTGCCCCGGGACGCGGAGGCCGGGGTGTATCCGCTGGTGGTGGCGGCCCAGGTGGAAGGTCGCGGGCTGGTGACCCGGACGGTGCGGGTGCAGGTCGCGGCTGGAAGCGCCCTGCCGTGGTCGACCCTGGCGGGGTTCGGCGCGCTGGTGGGCGCACTGGTGGTGGGGTGGATGGGGGTGCTGGCGGGGGTGCAGGCAGAGCGCCGGCGGTCCGCCGGGGGCGGCTCGGCGGAGGGCCCGGCCCCGACGGGTTGAACGGCGAAGGGGGCCGTCAAGGACCGGGGCAAGGGAGGAGAGAGGGACGATGAGGAGGGCGTTGGACATGGGGAACAAGAACCTGCTGTTCCGCCGCGGGAGGCCGCTGGGCCGGACCGGACCCGGCCCCCGGTGGCTCCTGGCGGTGACGACCCTGGCCCTGGCGGTGGGGCTGGTTCTTCCGGGGCCCGGCGGCTGGCCGCGGGTCGAGGCCCATGCGGCGCTGGTGGGCAGCGTGCCGGAACGGGACGCCCGCCTGGACGAGCCGCCCCGGCAGGTGGAGCTCACCTTCTCCGAGCCGGTGGAGGCGGAGTTCAGCGAGCTGGAGCTGACCCGGCAAGGCGGGGGCACGGTGGAGCTCGGGCCGGTCGAGGCCGATGGAGCGACCCTGCGGGCGGAGGTTCGCGGGGCGATGCCGGCGGGTGCGTACGTGTTGCACTACCGGGTCCTCTCCGAGGACGGGCATCCGGTGGAGGGGGAGGTGCCCTTCACCGTGACCGCGGCGGCGCCGTCACCCGGGGCGGGCAGCGCGGACCAGCAACCGGCCCCGCCCAGCCCGGGTCAGGATGAACCGGGTGGCGCGACCACCCCGCCCGCGCCGGCGGAGGAACCGGCGCCGGCCGCGGGCGGTTCCCAGGGCTGGCTCTGGGCCGCCCTGGTGGCGGTGGTGGCGGTGGTGGCCGTCGGGCTCATGACCATGCGCAACCGGGGCCGCCGGTAAGCGGCAAGGGGACGCCAGGCCGCCGGCTGGCGGGGTCGTCGCTGGGAGGGAGCAGGATTGCCGGAACTGCTGGCCGGGGTCATCCGCTGGGTCGGGCTGCTGGGGCTGATGGCGCTGGCCGGCCCCGGCGTGCTGGACGGCTGGATCCTCCCGGGCTTCAACAGGGGAGGACGGGAGCGGTCCAGGCGCAGGGGTGTCCTGGGGCTGGGCGAGCCGGTGGCGACCGGCCCGGCGTCATCCGCCCCGCGGCCTGGTGCCGAGCCCCCGCCGCGGGGCGCCGCACCGCCGCCCGCTTGGCGCGCAGGAGGGACCGCGGCCGCCGGCGCCTGGGGCGATCCGGATCACCTCCGGCGGAGCCGGCAGATGATGGTGGCCGGGGGCGTGGTGCTCGCCCTGAGCGCCCTGGCCGGCGCCCTCGTCGCCGCCTGGGAGGTGGCGGAAGGCCGCCCCGCCGTCCTGGCCCGGTACTTCATCGCTACGCGCACCGGCCGGGCGGCCCTGCTGCAGGCGGCGGCCGGGGTGGTGGCCGCCCTGCTGGCCGCCCGTTTCTGGCCGCGGCAGGGGCCGGTGTCGCGGGGGTGGATCGTCCCCGGCCTGGTGGCCGCCGCTACCATGGTCTGGAACAGCCACGCCGGCATCCGCGGCGGGACGGCCCTGGTGGGGGACGGGCTCCACGTGGCGGCCGTCGCCCTCTGGATCGGCGGCTTGTTGCGGCTGGCCCTCCTGGACTGGGAGCGGCTGGCCGGCCTCCAGCAGCTGGCCGGCCCCGGCTCGGGTGCCGGGGCCCGGGATCCCGGTGGCGGTGGCCGTCGCACCGGGGGGGACCTGCCCGGCCTGATCCGGCGCTTCTCGGACCTGGGCGCCCTGGCGGTGCTGGTGGTGGCGGTCAGCGGGATCCTGGCCGCCCGTCGTAACCTGTACGGCGCCGACGCCCTGGTGCACAGCCCCTATGGACAGGCCCTCGTGGTCAAGCTGGCCCTGGTGGCGGTCCTCCTGGCCATCGCCGCCGTGAACCTGTTCGCCCTGCGGCCCTGGCTGGAGCGCATGGCCCGCGGTGCAGCCCGGACACCCCGCGCGGTGCCTTCCGCGGCCGCCCCCGCGGCCGGCCCCGGTGGAGCCGGTGATCACGCCGCGGGCGGTTCCGCGACCCGCCGCCAGGGCCGGGAGGGTCTGGGGGGCGGAGGCGCCGGGGCGGGACCGGTCGCCGTGGTGCGGCGCCTCGTCCGGGCGGAAGCGGTGGCGGCCCTGGCGGTGCTGCTGGCCTCGGGCATCCTGGCGGTGCTGCCCCCGGCGGACCGGCCCGCCGCCGCCACCGAGACGGTGACCTGGCGCGAGCAGGTGGCCGGCGTGCCGGTGGAACTGGCCCTGGTGCCGGGCGGGCGCGGGGAGGTCACCCTCTCGGCGCGCTCCCTGGGCTCGGTCGCCCTGGTGCGCGGCGCCGTGCGCCTGGACATGCCGGAACATCCCATGGGTTTCTATCAGGTGACCCTGAGCCCTCCCCGCGGCCGGTCGACAGGCCCGCTGGAGGCCCGGGCGGTGCTGCCCATGCCCGGCGCCTGGGAACTGTCGTGGACCCTGGCCCTGGCCGACGGGCGGCAGGAGACCATCACCACCACCTTCGAGGCCAGCGGCGCCCCGGGCAACCAGCGGCAGGGACGGCTCAGCCTGCGGGCCGCCTACCAGTCTCTGCCCGGCGCCGTCCAGGCCACGGTGGCCCTGGTTGGGCTGGTGGAGGCGGCGGTGCTGATCGTGGTGGGCTGGCGCCGCCTCTGGCCGATCCCCTTCGGGGCGGGACTGGTGGCCCTGGCCGCCGGCGCCTGGCTCCTGGGCCAGGTGGCCTGGATCGACGCCTACCCCACCACCACGACGCCCAACCCGCTGCCCCCCACCCCGGCGGTGATCGAACAGGGCCGGCGGGTGTTCGCCGCCCATTGCGCCGCCTGCCACGGCCCTACCGGCCGGGGCGACGGGCCGGCCAGCGCCGGCATGTTGCCGCCCCCGGCGGACCTTACCGGCGTCCACACCCGGCAGCACACCGATGGCGACCTGTTCTGGTGGATCACCCACGGCATCGACGGCACGGCCATGCCAGCCTTTGGCGACGTGCTGACCGAAGAGGAGCGCTGGGCAGTGATCCGGTTCATCCGGCAGCTGGGGGCGGAAAGCCGGTGACGGCGGCGGTTCCGGCGCGACCTTAACGGCCAGGCCCTGCGGTCGCGCCCTGGCGGCGGCCCCGGCGCAGCGGGCGGCGCCCGTCCGTGGTCGGGTCCCCGCGACGGAGGATGGTCGCCGGTCCCCTCACCGGGGGCAAGAGGACAGGGGCTGCCCGGCCCGGCCGGTGGACCGGGCCGGCGCGGTTGGCGGGCCGACCTGGATACCCGGAGCGTCCGGCCCGGTCAGCGGGCCTCGCCGGGGGCCGCTTCGTCCCCCCCGGCCGGCCGGGCCAGGGCGAGGCAGATCAGGATCAGCGTGAAGGCGGTCAAGGCCATGAAGGGGATGGTGATGAACCCGAACCAGTTGATCCACGGCGTGAAGCAGGACACATCGGCGCCGCAGACCGGGACCCGCAGTCCCGGGATCTGTTCCTGGATGTAGTGGAAGGCCGAGATGGACCCGCCCACGGCGCTCAGGGGCCACAGGTAGGGGATGAGCCGGCGGTCGTCCCGGTAGCTGGCCATGCCCAGCAGCAGCACCTGGGGGTACATGAAGATCCGCTGCCACCAGCACAGCTTGCACGGGATGAAACCCATGACCTCGCTGAAGTACAGGC
>DATCLH010000222.1:0-2378 GCA_036564035.1 Thermaerobacter sp. | reverse complement strand
CGTCACCTCGGGGGCGCTCATCTCGGGCTTGAGGTCGTAGGTGGCCACCTTGGGCGACGGGACCAGGATCCGCTCCTCCCCGGGGAACGGCGTCTCCTCCCGGCCGTTGAAGAAGTAGGTGACGTGGGCGTACTTCTCGGTTTCGGCGATGCGCAGCTGCCGCAGCCCCGCCCGCGCCACCACCTCCCCGAAGGTCTCCTTGAGGTAGACCGGCGGGAAGGCGGTGGGCAACGGGAACGCCTCGTCGTACTCGATCATCTGGGTCAGCGGCAGGGGCCCGATGCCGTCGGGCCGCCGGAAGGCGTCGAAGGCGGGGTCCGCCAGGGCATGGGCCAGCTGCCGGGCCCGGTCGGCGCGGAAGTTGAAGAAGACCGTCTCGTCCCGCGCCGTGATCCGCGGCAAGGGCCGGCCGGCCTCGTCGACGATGACCACGGGCTCGATGAACTCGTCGGTCTGGCCGGCCGCGTAGGCCTGCTCCACGGCCTGCTCCGGCGACGGCGCCCGCCGGCCCTCGCCGGTGACCAGGGCCCGGTAGGCCCGCTCAGTCCGGTCCCACCGCTTGTCCCGGTCCATGGCGTAATAACGCCCGACCACGGTGGCGATCCGCCCGCCGGCCGCCGCCACCCGCTTCAGGTACTCGGGGGCGCTGGTGGGCGGCGTATCCCGCCCGTCGGTGAAGGCGTGGACGACCGTCTCCACCCCTTCCCGCCGCCCCAGTTCCAGCAGGGCCAGCAGGTGGTTCAGGTCCGAGTGGACCCCGCCGTCCGAGACCAGGCCGATGAGGTGGAGCCGGCCGCCCCGCTGGCGGGCCCGCCGGGCCGCCCCCACCAGGGCTTCGTTCTCGAAGAAGGACCCGTCGGCGATGGCCCGGCTGATGCGGACGATGTCCTGGTAGACGATGCGGCCGGCGCCCAGGTTGAGATGGCCCACGTTGGAGTTGCCCATGAGCCCGGCCGGCAGGCCCACCGCCTCGCCGCTGGCCTCCAGCTGGGAGTGGGGCCAGGCAGCCCATAGCTCGTCCATCACCGGCGTGTCCGCCAGGGCGACGGCGTTGTTCTCCCGTTCGGCCCGCAGGCCCCAGCCGTCCAGGATGATCAGGGCCACGGGGCGGGGCCGGTTCGTCCCGGTCGTGGTCACGGCCGCATCGCCCCCGAGGAGCCCGCCCCGTGGGCCGGGCCACCCGCGGGACCGGGGGCCGGGCCGGTCAGGCCGGCGGCCGCCCGGGCCGCCACCCCCTCCAGGACCAGGCGGGCAAAGGCGGCGCCGTCCAGGGACGCCCCGCCCACCAGGGCGCCGTCCACGTCGGGCTGGGCCATGAAGCCGGCGATGTTGTCGGGCTTGACGCTGCCGCCGTAGAGCACCCGCACCGCCGCCGCCACCGCGGGGCCGTGGAGCCGGTCCACCAGCTGGCGGATGGCCGCCGCCACCGCCTGGGCGTCGGCGGGCGTGGCCGGGGTGCCGCTGCCGATGGCCCAGACGGGCTCATAGGCGATGACGACCCGGGCCGCCTGCTCGGGCTCCAGCCCGGCCAGGGCGTAGGCCACCTGACCGAGGACCACGGCCCGGGTGCGGCCCTCCTGGCGCTGGGCGGCGTCTTCCCCCACGCACAGGATGGGGTCGAGCCCCCCGGCCAGGGCGGCCTGCAGCTTGCGCTGGATCAGGGCGTCGGTCTCCCCCAGCAGCTGCCGCCGCTCCGAATGGCCGACGATGACGTAGCGGCAGCCCAGCTCCCGCAGCATGGGGGCCGACACCTCGCCGGTGAAGGCGCCGTAGTCGCCCCAGCCCAGGTCCTGGGCCCCCAGGGCGATGGCGCTCCCGGCCAGGGCTTGTCCCGCCGCCGCCAGGGAGGTGAAGGGGGGGCAGAGGACCACCTCGGCACCCGGGAGGGCCCGGCCGGCCCCGTCCGCAGCCTGGCCGGCGCCACCTCCGCTCCCTTCGACCGCCCGGCCCTCCAGCCCCTCCCGCACGGCCGCGGCCAGCCGGGCCGCCTCCGCCGGCAGGGTGTGCATCTTCCAGTTGCCGGCCAGCAGGGGCCTGCGGGCTGCCGGCGCGGGCGCTGCGCCGTTCACCGGTTCGTCCCCCCTTCCCGCGGTCCGGCGCCGTCCTGGGTGCCGGCGCCGCCCCTGCCGCCCGGGGCCGCGCCCGGGGCATCGGGCAGCACGGCGACCCCCGGCAGTTCCTTGCCCTCCAGCAGCTCCAGGGAGGCCCCGCCGCCCGTGGAGATGTGGTCGATGCGGCCGGCCACGCCGGTCCGCTGCACCGCGGCCACGCTGTCCCCGCCGCCGACCACCGTCACCGCGTCGAGCCCGGCCAGAAACTCGGCCAGGGCGAAGGTGCCCCGGTGGAAGGGCTCCACCTCGAACACCCCCAGGGGTCCG
>DATCLH010000221.1:0-2125 GCA_036564035.1 Thermaerobacter sp. | reverse complement strand
TTGGCCCCCTCGGCGATGATCCGCGCCTGGATGTGGGGCGCGTTCTCCTCGGTGATCACGTTCTCCAGGGCCGCCGGCACCAGGACGTCGACGGGCAGGCGGAAGAGGGCCTCGTTGTCGATGGGCTGGCCCCCCGGGAAGTCGCGGACCGTGCCGTTCTGGCGCCCGTAGGCGAAGAGGGCCTCCACGTCCAGGCCCTGGGGGTTGTACACGCCGCCGTAGGCGTCGACCACCGCCACCACCCGCGTCCCCGAGCGGTGGAGGTAGCGGGCCACCCAGCTGCCCACCTTGCCAAAGCCTTGGATCGCCGCGGTCATGTGGTGCATGTCCATGCCCAGCACCTTGGCGGCCTCGCGGATGGTGACGACGACGCCGCGCCCGGTGGCCTCGCCGCGGCCCCGCGACCCGCCCAGCACCAGGGGCTTGCCGGTGATCACCGCCGGGTTGGGGTGGCAGGTGATCCGGGAGAACTCGTCCAGCATCCAGCCCATGACCTGGTCCGAGGTGTTGACGTCGGGCGCCGGGATGTCCCGGTCCGGGCCGATGAACCCGGCCAGCGCCCGGATGTAGCCGCGGCTGAGTTCTTCCAGCTCGCGGCGGGACAGCTCCCGCGGGTCGCAGATCACGCCGCCCTTGGCGCCGCCGTAGGGCAACCCCAGCAGGGCGCACTTGAAGGTCATCCAGATGGCCAGGGCCTTGACCTCGTCCAGGTCGACCCGGGGGTGGAACCGGATGCCCCCCTTGGTCGGACCCAGGACGTCGCAGTGCTGGGCGCGATAACCTTTGAAAAGTTTGAGCCGGCCGTTGTCCATCCGTACGGGGATGGACACCTCGATCACCCGGGCCGGCTCCTTGAGCAGCTCGTATACATCGGGCCCCAGCCCCAGCCGCTCGACGACGGCGGCCAGCTGTTTCTGGGCAGCCCTCAGAGGCGAGTGCTGTGCCTCCGGCATGGCGCGTCGTTCCCCCTCGCGGGCGTATGCTGCGGCCGGCCGCCTGGCAGCCCGACCGGCCGGCGCGGGCGCCCGTCCCCCCCAGGGATCACGGGGATCACGCGGGGGATCGCGCGCCCGGCTCTGCCAACCCGCTCCCTCACCGGCCCCCGCCGGGACGGGCGTCCCGGTCCTCCGGCGGCCGGCTTCATCCCGTTGCAACCCGTTGCAAGCGGTGCTCACCCCGTTGCTTTGGCGAACCGGTCCTTTCGAAAACGGATCCGTGACCGGCCCCTGGCTCCGGGAGAACCCCGCTGCCGGAAGAAAGGCTCCGCCGCGGCCCCGCTGCGGTCTCGGACACCGCTCGCTGGGGATTCCGATGGTGGAGCAAGTCTTCCGTCAGCATTATACGCCGCTGCAGGATCGCCGTCATCGCCGGGCGCGCGGCCCGCCGCCGGTCCGTGGGGCCCCTGGCCCCTTCGCATCGCAACAGAGGTCAGGCCGGCGCCCCTGCGCCCCCGCCCTCGCGCCCAGGACCCGAAACGGTCGTCCCTTCCAGGGCCTGGCTGAGGGCCTCCCATTCGTCCAGGCGGAGCTCCAGCTCCCGGGCCACTTCGTCAGCCCGGCGGGCCGCCGCGGCCACCTCCGCGCCGCCCCTTGCCAGGAAGGCGGGATCGGACAGCCGGGCGACCAGCTCGGCCTGCTCCTGTTCGAGGCGAAGGATGACCTCCTCCACGGCCGCCACCTGCTGGGCCAGGCGGCGCCGGTCCCCCGGCCGTACGGCCGGCCTCACCTGAGCCCCTGCGGCCCCACCGGCGCGGCCCTCCGTTCCTGCCGCCCGGTGCCCCGGACCCGCCTCCCGCGGCGGCATCGGCCCGCGCGGGCCGGCGGACGAACCGGCGCCCCGCGCCGAGGGGACGCGCCCGTCCCCGGCCCCCGGGCCCGCCGCGGGCGCGGCCGGTTCCTCCGCCCGGGTCTGCAGCCGGGCGGCGAGCCAGCGGCTGAAGGGGCCCGGCGCCCGCTCGATGCGGCCGTCCTCGACCCACCAGATGGTCTCGACCAGGGTCTCCAGGAAGGTCCGGTCGTGGCTGCTGACGATCAACGTGCCGGGGTAGGCGGCCAGCGCCTCCTCCAGCACCTCGCGGGTCTCCAGGTCCAGGTGGTTGGTGGGCTCGTCCAGGATGAGGACGTTG
>DATCLH010000220.1:0-7560 GCA_036564035.1 Thermaerobacter sp. | reverse complement strand
CCGGGATCGGAATGGGGATGCGGTAGATGCCGGTCCTGACCTCCTGGACGACCGGCACTTCGTCGGAAGGCGACGCCATCCCAGGAACTCCTTTCTCGGTTCTCGTCACCGGGGGGACTCCGTTCTCCTCACAGGGGCTCCTATTCCCGGCTCCCCGGCTTTCCCGGGCTTTTCCCGGCTTTCCGCCGGCTCTTCCCCGGCTTTCCGCCGGCTTCTCCCGTCCTCGGCGCGGCTTCCCTCCGGCCTCTCTCCTGCTTCGCGCCATTGGCGGGCGCCGCTCAATCCGCCCAGCGATCGCTTCCGCCGTCCTGCACCAGGACGGCGGCGCCACGCACCCGGCTCTGCTTGACGGCGGCCAGGGCCTCGTTCGCCTGGTCGAACCGGAACCGCTGGACGGTGACCTCCAGGGGGAGCGATCCGGCCAGGGCGATGAACGCCTCGGCGTCACCCCGGGTGACGTGGGCCACGGAACGCAGCACCCGCTCGCCGTGCAAGAGCCGGTAGGGGAACGAAGGAATGTCCGTCATGTGGACGGCGTTGATCACCACCGTCCCGCCCGGCCGCACCGCCCGCAGGGCCAGGGGGACCAGTTCCCCGGCCGGGGCGAAGACGATGGCCCGGTCGCAGGGAAGGGGGATCCCTCCGCCCGCCGGTACCGGTGGGAACGAACCGCCCCTGGCACCGGCCGGCGTGCCCGGGAGGGCCGGTTCGTCCGGCACCGGGGCCAGTTCCTCGGCCCCGCCCGCCCAGGCGGCGCCCAGCCGGCGGGCCAGCTCCCGGTGGGCCGGGCTGCGCGTGAAGACCACGACCTCACAGCCCCAGTGCCGGGCCACCTGCAGGACCAGGTGGGCCGAGGCCCCGAAGCCGAAGAGGGCCAGCCGCTCCCCGGGCTCCAGGCCGCTCAGCCGCAAGGCACGGTACCCGATGACGCCAGCGCAGAGCAGCGGCGCCGCGGTGGCGTCGTCGAAGGCGGGCGGGATGGGCACGGTGTATGCAGCCGGCACCACCATCGCCTCGGCGTAACCGCCCGGGGCGTGCAGCCCGGTGAAGCGGGCGTGGGGGCAGAGGTTCTCCTCGCCCCGCCGGCACGCCTCGCAGCGCCCGCACGCCTGGTGCAGCCAGAAGGCGCCGCGCCGCTCCCCCAGCCGGATCCCCTCGACCCCTGGGCCCACGGCATCGACGACCCCCACCACCTGGTGGCCGGGGGTCACCGGGTAGGCCGGCGGCACCAGATCGCCTTCGGCGATGTGGACGTCCGTCAGACACACGCCGCAAGCCCGCACCCGCAGGCGGATCTCCCCCGGTCCCGGCTGGGGCTCGGGCACCTCGGCCAGCTGCAGCGGCCGGCTGATGGCCGGCGCAGGGTGGGAAAGCTGCCAGGCCTTCATCCCTATAGCCCCTCCTCCCTCACCACGACCCGCTCTCCCCGGGCCTCTCCGCGTCCCCCGTGAGAGCGGGCCATTCCCCCGTGAGACCGGGCCATGCGGTGTCCAAGGAGAGCCAGGAGGAGGGGCGCTCGGGACACCCCTCCTCCGTCGTTCCAGGTCCATAGGTTGGCACGGGTTCCAGCGATACGCCCAGGCCCGGCGGGTGGTTCCTCGGCGCGGTCGCCCCGTCACTCCAGGTAGTCCTTGAGCTTCTTGCTCCGCGACGGGTGCCGCAGCTTGCGCAGCGCCTTGGCCTCGATCTGGCGGATCCGCTCCCGGGTCACGCCGAAGACCTGGCCCACTTCCTCCAGCGTCCGCTGGCGGCCGTCGTCCAGGCCGAAGCGCAGCCGCAGCACCTTCTGCTCGCGGTCCGTCAGGGTGTGGAGCACATCCTCCAGCTGCTCACGCAGCAGGAGCTGGGAAGCGGCCTCCGCCGGCGCCAGGGCGTCCTCGTCCTCGATGAAGTCGCCCAGGTGGCTGTCCTCTTCCTCGCCGATGGGCGTCTCGAGGGATACGGGCTCCTGGGCGATCTTCATGATCTCCCGCACCTTCTCCGGCTCGATGCCCATCTCCTTGGCGATCTCCTCCGGCGTCGGCTCCCGGCCAAGCTCCTGGACCAGCTGGCGCTGGACGCGGATGAGCTTGTTGATGGTCTCCACCATGTGCACCGGGATGCGGATGGTCCTGGCCTGATCGGCGATGGCACGGGTGATGGCCTGGCGGATCCACCACGTGGCATAAGTGCTGAACTTGAAGCCCTTGCGATAGTCGAACTTCTCCGCCGCCTTGATCAGACCGAGGTTGCCCTCCTGGATCAGGTCCAGGAACAGCATGCCGCGCCCCACGTACCGCTTGGCGATGCTGACCACCAGGCGCAGGTTGGCCTGGATCAGCTTCCGCTTGGCCTCTTCATCGCCCTGCTCGATCCGCTTGGCCAGCTCGATCTCCTGTTCCGGCGTCAAGAGGGGGATGCGCCCGATCTCCTTGAGATACATGCGCACCGGGTCGTCGAGGGCGACGCCGTCAGGCATGGACAGGTCGTCCTCGTCGTCGACGGGCTCGCCCAGCTGGTCGACGTCGGTCCCCTCGGCACCCTCGTCCCGACCGTCGCCCTTGCCGGTCTCCTCGCCGCCGTCGTCCAGGTCCTCGGACCGGTCCACGTCCGTCACCCCGTCCAGGGCGGCCTCGTCCATCACGCCGTCCAAGTCGGGATCGGACACCCGGGTCCGGTGATTCCGGCCCGGCCGGCCGTTCCGGGTCCCGTTGCCGGACCGGCGGGGGCCCGTCTCCACCTCGATGCCCAGGTCCTCCAGGAGCTGGTAGACCTCATCCACCTGGTCGGCGTCCAGGTCGACGGCCTGCAGGGCGTCGGTGATCTCGTCCTCGCTGAGGACGCCACCCCGCTGCCGCCCCTTGTCGACCAGGCGCCGGACCTCATCGATCTCCAGCAACGGGCTCTTGACCTCGCTCACGTCCATCGGACTCCCCCCTTTCCGCCGCGGTCCCCGGGGTCCGGGGCCGGCCCCGGCCGGCCCATGCTGCTCCCGGGCCGGGGACCGTGATGGTTTTCAGAAAAGCATTCGCCGGTCCGCGTCCCTTCCGGTACTGGACCGGCGAGGGCGGTCGCGGCGGGCTCATCCGCCCACCCGACCCTTCAGCTGCGCCGAAAGCAGCTGAAACTTCGTCACCAGGTCGACGGGTACGGCGTGGCCGCTGGCCTCCAGCTGGGCGATGCGCCGCTGGATTTTCCATAGGCTATGTCGCTTCAGGGTTTTGATATAATCTTCTAAAATCCTTTCCATCTCGCCGGGCTCGTCCGGCCCGGGCTCCGGCGCCTGCACCAGGGCGGCCAGCACCGAGATCGCCTGCTGGTACACCGCAGGCCCCGCAACGGGTTGCCGGGACGAACCGGCCCCTTCATCCCGCTGCTGCGGCCCGTCCCCGCCTGGCACCCCATCCCGGGGCAAGATCGCGTCCCGATCTATCGTTTTTTCGTCGCCGGCCTCCGATGTTCCTGCTGGTTCGACACCGGCCGGTTCGACACCGGGGGCCATCCCGTCGCCGGCGGCCGCCGCCAGGCCGTGCAACCGCGATAGCAGCCGGCCCGGGTCGACGATCCCGCCGGCAGCCCGGGCCTCCTCGAGGCCCAGCTCGAACAGCAGCCGGTGGGCCGGCGTCACCCAGTCGCCGGGCTCCAGGCGGCCGGCGATGTACGCCTGCCATCGGGGGTGGAACAGGGCGGCAGCCACCAGGCCCCGTTCCGCCCGGGCCACGCCAGCAGGAACTTCCTCCACCGGGACCCGACGGTTAGTATGCCGGACGGCCTGGACGTTATTCCCACCGGCCCGCCGGCCCGCCCGGGCGGCCGCATCCCGAAGCGCCCGGCCGGCCCGGCGCACCTCCTGCCACAGGACCGCCTCGTCCAGCCCCAGGGCGACCGCATACCGGCGTACATACTCCGCCCGCTCCACGGGGTGGCCCACGCGGGCCAGCCACGGCGCCAGTTCCGCGACGGCCTGGGCGCGCCCCCGGGGCGTGGCCGTGTCGACCGCGGCCATCACCTGCCGGAAGCGGTATTCCACCACGGGAACGGCCGCCTCCAGGATCTGCCGCAGGGCCTCGGGCCCCTCCCGCCGCACCACGTCGTCGGGATCCCGGCCCGGCGGCAGCTGGGCGACCCGCACCTCCACGCCGGCGTCGGCGAACATGGCCAGGCCGCGCATGGTCGCCCGCTGGCCCGCCGCGTCGGCGTCGTAGGCGATGATCACCTGCTGGACGTAGCGGGCCAGCAGGTCCACCTGCTCCTCGCTGAGGGACGTGCCCAGAGACGCCACGGCCGCATAGCCGACACCCGCCCGGTCGACGGCGATGGCGTCCATGTACCCTTCGACCACCACCGCCGTTCCCGTCTCCCGCAGGCGCGGCCGGCTCCAGTCCAACCCGTACCAAAGCCGCCGCTTGTTGAACAGCGGCGTCTCGGGCGTATTCAGGTACTTGGGCTCCTGCCCGTCCAGGGACCGGCCGCCGAACCCCACCACCCGGCCCCGGGGATCGGCGATGGGGAACATCACCCGGTGCCGGAAGCGGTCGTAGTAGCCGCCGCCCGGCCGCGGCTGGGCCAGCCCCGCCTCGGCCAGCCAGGCGCCCGGCACCCCCCGCTGCTCCAAGGCCCGCACCAGGCCGTCCCAGCCGGCCGGCGCGTACCCCAGGCCGTAGCGGTCCCAGAGGGGCTCGGGCAGGCCGCGTTCTTCCAGATAACGGCGGGCCGCCTCCCCCGCCGGAGAGCGCAGGACCTGGCGGAAGAACGCGGCCGCCGCGGCCAGCACCCGCGCCAGCTGCTCCTGCCGGTCCCGCACCCGGCGCTGGCCGGGCGAGAGGGGTCGCTCCGGCAGGGTCACCCCCGCCCGCCGGGCCAGGTGGGCCACCGCCTCGGGGAAGGTCCACCCTTCCTTTTTCATGACAAAGGTGAAGACGTCCCCGCCCACCTGGCAGCCGAAGCAGTAGAACATCTGCTTGGCGGGCGAGACGGTGAAGGAAGGGGTCCGCTCGTCGTGGAACGGGCACAGGGCCACGTACTCGCGGCCGGCCCGGCGCAGGGGCACGTAGTCGCCGATCACCTCGACGATGTCGAGGCGCTGGCGGATCTCGTCGACCACGTGCTCGTCCAGGCGGTACAACGCTCGACCCTCCCCGACCCCGTGGGGAATGGATTCGCGCCGCACCACCCACGTCCTGCTAGCAGTCCAATTTAATAATAAATCTTAATAGGCGGCCGACTCCACCAGCGCCGCGATCCCCTGGCCGACCCCGATGCACATGGTGGCCAGCCCGCGCCGCGCGCCCCGCCGCGCCATCTCGTGGACTAGCGTCGTCAGGATCCGCGCCCCGCTGCACCCCAGGGGATGGCCGATGGCGATGGCCCCGCCGTTGACGTTTACCCGCTCCTCCGGCAGGCCGAGCTCCCGGATGCAGGCCAGGGACTGGGAAGCAAAGGCCTCGTTGAGCTCGATCAGGTCCAGGTCTGCGACCTGCCACCCCGCCCGGGCCAGCACCTTGCGGGTCGCCGGCACGGGACCGATGCCCATGTACCGCGGGTCGACCCCGGCCACCGCGCCGGCCACCACCCGCGCCAGGGGGCGGAGCCCCAGCGACCGTGCCCGGTGGTCGGCCATGACGACCAGGGCCGCGGCGCCGTCGTTGATCCCCGACGAGTTGCCGGCGGTGACGGTTCCCCCGGGACGGAAGGCGGGCGGCAGGCTGGCCAGCTTCTCCAGGGTGGTGTCGGGCCGCGGGTGCTCGTCCACTTCGACCACGGTCCGCCGCCCCCGGGGCCCGGCCACCTCCACGGGCACGATCTCGTCCCGCCACTTGCCGGCCTCCTGGGCGGCGGCCCACTTCCGCTGGCTGGCCAGGGCGAAGCGGTCCTGGTCCTCCCGGCTGATGCCGTACCGTTCGGCCACGTTCTCCGCCGTCTCGCCCATGGACTCGGGCGGGAACATGGCGGCCAGCCGCGGGTTGACGAACCGCCACCCCAGGGTGGTGTCGTAGACCGTCACGTTGCCCCGCGGGTAGCCGTGTTCGGGTTTGGGCATCACCCAGGGGGCCCGGCTCATGCTCTCGACGCCGCCCGCGACGAAGACCTCGCCCTCGCCGGCCCGGATGGCCCGGGCCGCCTGCAGCACCGCCTCCAGCCCCGAGCCGCACAGCCGGTTGACGGTCACCCCGGCCACGTGCTCGGGCAAGCCCGCCAGCAAGGCGGCCATCCGGGCCACGTTGCGGTTGTCCTCCCCCGCCTGGTTGGCGCAGCCCAGGATGACGTCCTCCACCGAAGCGGGGTCGATGCCCGCCCGCTCCACCGCCGCCCGGATGGCCACGGCGGCCAGGTCGTCGGGACGAACCGGCGCCAGGGCCCCGCCATGCCGGCCGATGGGCGTCCGCACCGCCGCGACGATCACCGGTTCTGCCACCGCGCACCCTCCTTCTCCATGCCCGCCGCCAGGACCCGCCGGCGCAGGGCCGGCGCGGGCCGGTACCGCTCCTCCCGGTAGTGGCGCCACAGGCCCTCCATCACCGCCAGCACCCGGGACCAGCCCCAGGCCTCCCCCCACTCCAGGGGGCCGCGGGGATACCCGGTTCCCAGGCGCATGGCCCGGTCGATGGCCTCACCGCCGGCGATCCCGTCGGCCTCGGCAGCGGCCGCCTCCTGGACCAGCATGGCGACCACCCGGGCCGCGACACCCCCGGGGGCGTCGCCGACGGGCCGGACCTGCAGGCCCGCCCGCTCCAGCCAGCGGCGGGCGGCGGCCAGGGCCGCCGGCGCGGTGGCCGGCCCCGCGGCCAGTTCGACCCCATCGCCCAGGGGCGGGACCGCCGCCCAGCCCACCACCCGCTCGGGGTGGGCGAGCCCCCGGGCCTGCTCGGCCACGGTCCCGGGCAGCAGGCTGACCAGCAGGGGGACCGCCGGAGACAGGCGGCGCTCCAGGCCCTTGAGGCCATCCAGGGCGCGGGCCCAGGCCCCGGGGGCCAGGGGATCGAGGTCCTCCCAGCTGACGACCACGGCCGCCGGTTCCCCTTCCCCTGCCGGCTCCGGCCCGGACGCCCGCTCCGCCCGGGCCGCGGCCCCCGGCGGCGGGGCGCAAGGCGCTGGGACCTCGGGTACAGTCAAGCCTTCGGCCGCCGCCGGCCCGGCCACCATCACCACTGGCACACCGGCTCGCCGCCAGCGCTCGGCCAGCGCCTCCGCCAGCGGGCCCGAGCCGGCGATCCAGACGGGACCGGGCAGCCCAGCGGCCGCCTCCCGGGTGGCACCGGCCCGCCGCGCCGCCTGCCCGGCCATCGCGGGTGCAGGAGGCTCGGCGCCGCCCGCCCCGGTTGCCGCCGGCTCCCTGGGGCCCGTGGCGGCCGCGGCCGGCTCCGCCTCGGCCGCCACCGGGTGCCCGTCGCCCGCCTCGGCCGCCGCGGCCGCCACCGGCTGCCCGTCGCCCGCCCCGGTGGCCGGCGGCCGCCAGCCCCGCCAGGCCACGGCCACGGCCCGGCCGGTTTCGTCATAGAGGTAGAACCCGCGCCCCGTCTTGCGGCCGAGCCATCCGGCCGCCACCAGCTGCTGCTGGATGGGGTGGGGCCGGTAGCGGGG
>DATCLH010000219.1:0-5021 GCA_036564035.1 Thermaerobacter sp. | reverse complement strand
CGGCCGGTTCGTCCAGGTTCCAGCGCAGCTTGCGGCGGGCCTTGTTCACCCGCACCGTCGACGGCTCGGCGTACATCCGCGGCGCCATGAAAAGGTAGTAGGTCGACTTCAGCCCCCGCCGCCAGGCCTCGAGGTACACCTGCTCCATGGCCCCCAGGTCCCGGTCGGCCAGGAACAGGTTGCGGCTGATGCCCATGTCGACCCACTTCTGGGCGCGGGCCGCCACCTCCAGGTACACGTCGGGCGGCACCTGGTAGGCGGTGGGGTAGCGGCGGCGGATGTCGGCGGGGAGCTCGGCGATGGGCTCCAGGTCGCCGCGTTCCTCCACGATGCGGTCGCGGACGGCCTCCCAGAGACCCCGCCGCTCCAGCTCCTCCACCAGAACCCGGTTGATCTCCAGGAACTTGCCCGAGAGGGTCTGGCGGGAGAAGACGTTGGCATAGGGCGGATCCAGGCTCGGCGTGGTCCCGGCGATCAGGCTGATGGTGGCGGTGGGTGCGACGGCCATCACCGTGCCGTTGCGCATGCCCTGGCGCACCCCGGCGCGGACCGCCTCCCAGTCGAGGCTGGCCGTGCGGTCGACGGTCACGGGCTGCCCCCGCTCGGCTTCCAAATCCGCCAGGGTGTCGAGGGGGACGCGGCCTCGCGCCCACCCGCTCTCGGCGAAGGCGGGGAAGGGGCCGCGTTCGTCCGCCAGCCGGCAGGAGGCCAGGATGGCGTGGTAGCTGATGAACTCCAGCACCCGGTCGGCCAGCTCGGCCGCCTGGGGGTCGGCGTAGCCCCAGCCCAGCCGGTTGACCGCCTCGGCGAAGCCCATCACCCCCAGCCCCACCGGCCGGTGGCGCAGGTTGGAGCGGCGCGCCTTCTCGATGGGGTAGAGGTTGAGGTCGATGACGTTGTCCAGGCCCCGCATGGCGACGGCCACCGTCTCCGCCAGGGCGTCCCAGTCGATGCCCCGCGGCCCCAGGTGGCGGGCCAGGTTGACGCTGGCCAGGTTGCAGACGGCCACCTCGCCGGCGGTGGTGGGCAGGAAGACCTCGGTGCACAGGTTGCTCGAGTGGATCACGCCGGGCAGCAGCGAGCGCAGGTTGCCGGCGTCCTTGAACACCAGCCAGGGGTGGGCGGTCTCCTGCAGGGTGGCCAGGATCTCCCGGAAGAGCTGCCGGGCGTCGACCCGCTTCCACGCCCGGGCCGGCAGCGCCCCGGCCTCGGCCTGGCGGATGCGCTCGGCGTAGGCGGCGGCGAAGGCTCGCCCCACCTTCTCCGGCAGCTCCGGCACGTAGGCCGGGTCGAACAGGTACCACGGCTCGCCGGCCTCCACGCGGCGCAGGAACTCGTCGGGGATCCAGAGGGCGGTGTTGACGCTGTGCGCTCGCAGGTACGGGTCGCCGCTGTTGCGCTTGAGGTCGAGGAAGGCCTCGATCTCCAGGTGCCAGGGCTCGAGGTACACCGCCAGCGTCCCCCGCCGGCGGCCGCCCTGGTTCACCGCCTTGATCAGAGCGTCGTAGAAGTGGATGAACGGGATGACGCCCGACGACTCGCCGTTGATCCCCCGCACCGGCGACCCCGCCGCCCGCAGCCGCGTCACCGAGGCCCCGATGCCGCCGGCGTACTTGGCCAGCCGGCCGAAGTCGCCCGCTGCCTCCAGGATGTGATCCATGGAGTCGTGGACGTCGGCCAGGTAGCAGGATGAGAGCTGGTGGTGGGGCGTGCCGGCGTTGAACAGGGTCGGCGTGCTGGGCAGGTAGCGGAAGGTCGACATGGCGTGGTAGAACCGGCGGGCCCAGGTCTCCCGCGGACCCGGCCGGCCGGGGCCGCCTTCTTCCGCCAGGGCCAGCCCCATGGCCACCCGCATGAAGAGGAACTGGGGCGTCTCCAGCCACCGGCGGCTCTCCGGCTCCCGCACCAGGTAGCGATCCATCAGGGTGGCCAGGCCGATGAAGGGCAGGGTCTCATCCCGCTCGGGGTGGAGGGCCGCGGCCAGTTCGTCCAGGTCGAAGCCGAGCAGCCGCTCGTCCAGGGCGCCGCAAGCCACGCCCTGGCGGATGTAGGCCGGGAAGGCGGCCCGGTAGGCGTCCAGGGACGGGGCCGGGTCGCCCAGGACGAACCGGTAGAGCTGGCGCAGCCGCGCCCGGACGGCAACCCGTTCCATCCGCGGCTCCCGGTGCAGGTGCTGGGTGGCGGCCTGGACCAGGAGCTCTTCGACGGCCTCCTCCGGAGCGCTGGTGGGCGCCGGGTCGGCGGAGCCGGTGGGGTGGGTGGAGCCGGCTGGGCCGGTGGGGCCGGCGGCCAGCCAGCGCAGGTCTTGCTGGAGAAGCGCCTGAAGACGGCCGGCTGCGGGGATACCGGCCGTGAGCCGGTCCAAAACGGCCTGCAAGGGGGTCCCTCCTCCCTGCCGGCGGTTCCACCCCCGGGGCGCTGGCCCATGGGTACCGGTGCCCGGCCCGGTGGACCGGACCGGCGGTGGTGGGAGGAGGGGGCAGGGAATGGGCATTCAACGCCGGCCGCCGCCGTCCGGACCTCTGATCCGAATGAAAAGCCGGCCCAGGCGGGGGCCGGTCGACGGCAAAGCGGTGCCCGTCCTCGGCCCGCCCTCACCCCTCCGCGGGGGCGGAACGGAGGCGCGACGTGGGTACTCGGGCTTCCGGTGCGCCGGCCGGGAGCGGATCCACCCGAACCCCGCCACCGCCGCCGAAGGCGGGGCAGGGGGCAAGGGCTGGCTCGTCCACGGCCAGGCGCGGCCGGTTACCGTTGCGGGACAGCGCCGGATTTGCACCGGTCTTCCCCCAGCGGGCGGTCCGCCGACCGCCTCGCCCTGCCCTGTCGGGCAGGCACCGCGCCTGCGGCGGCGGGTCCGGTCGACGCCCGGGAATCCGCCGCCGCACGCCAGATATGGAATCTTGTCCGCGACGATGGTACTACATGTTGTATTTGCCACCAAGGCGGCAGGGTCCCCGTTTTGGCCCGGCGTCGCCCCCCTGGTGGGGTTAGCCTCTACTGGCAGCGCCGGACGGCCGCGTTCGTCCGCAAGGGCCCCGCCCTTGCCGGAAGCAAGACGCGGAACCGCGGAACCAAGACGGCGGGGCCGGCCGCCGCAGCCGGCAGCCGGCCCGCACCCGCGATTGCCCCGACGGGTTCCACCGGGCCCGTATCAATGGGCCTCAGACCACACGCACGTCCCCACCGGTGGTCAGGGCGCTCCCACCAGGCCGATCCGGCCCTCGATGACGGCGTTGAAGGGCTGGGGCAGCTGCTGGACGTAGTCCACCAGGGCATCGATGTCCACCGGCCCCACCACCCGGTCCTGCCCCTCGGTGAAGGCCGTGAAGTTGTCGCCACCAGCGGCGATGAAGCTGTTGGCGGTGACGGTGTAGCGGGCCTCCAGGTCGAGGGGCTGGCCGTTGATGAAGACGTCGGCCGGATCCACCCGGTCACCGGGGGGCCGCGACGGATCCCAGCGGTAGGTCAGGCCGGACACCTGCAGGATGCGCGGGCGCGGCTGGTTCAACCACTGCTGCTCCAGCAGCCGCTCGATCTGGGCCCCGGTCAGGGTCATCTTCACCAGGTCGTTGTTAAACGGCTGGATCTCGTAGAGCTCGCCCCAGGTGACCTCGCCGGCCGCCAGGTCGGCCCGGATGCCACCGGGATTCATGAAGGCCACGTCGGTTCCCATCGCCCAGCGCTGGGCGTCGGCGATCAGGTTGCCCAGCTCGGACTCGCCGGCCGGCGTCGTCTGGCGGGTGATGTCGTCGGCCGCCACGCCCACCACCCGGTTGATGATCGGTTCGACCTGCTCCTCGGCCCGGGCGACGATCCGGGCGATGCGGGGGTCGGGCTCGTTGCCCGGCGCCACGTCGGCCCAGGTGTCGACGATGGCGGCCTCCTTGGCGATCACGTCCCCCGTGGCCCGATCCAGCACCAGGTCCACGTCGGCGAAGGCGGTGCCGGAGGAATAGGCCTGGGTCACCAGCTTGCCGTCGATGGTACCCCAGTACCCGCGGTGGGTGTGGGCGGAGAGGACCACGTCCACCTCATCGTCCAGCGCCTCGACGATGGGGACCACGTCGCCGCTGATCGGTCCCCCGCGGCGATCGCCGTCGCCGCCCTGGTGCAACAGGACGACGATGGTCTCGATGCCCTGGGCCTTGAGCTCCGCCACGTAGCGGTTGATGGCTTCGGCCTCGTCGAGGAAGCGGACGCCCGCCACCCCGGTGGGCGTGACGATGGTCGGCGTCTCCTTCAAGGTGGCGCCGATGAAGGCCACCGGGATCCCCCGCACCCGCACGATCCCGTAGGGTGGGAACAGCGGCTCACCGGTCTCGGCGTCCACCACGTTGGCCGTCAGGTACTGGAAGCCCGCGCCGGGGAAGCAGCCGGTCTCGGGATGGCAGCCCCCGTCCTGGAGCCGCTTGAGCTCGGCGACCCCCTCGTCGAACTCGTGGTTGCCCACGGCGCTGAAGAGCAGGTGCATGCGGCTCAAGGCCTCGATGGTCGGCTCGTCCTGCAGCAGGGCGGACACCGGCGGGCTTGCCCCCACCAGGTCACCGACCCCGACCCGCAGGGTGGTGATCCCCTGCTTCTGCGCCTCCTTCTCCCACCGGTCCCAATAGGCGGCCAGGACCGCCGCCCCGCCGATGGGCCGGCCTCCCAGGGTCCGTGACTGCAGGGCGCCGTGGAAATCGTTGACCGCCAGGATCTGCAGGCGGACCGTGTCATCACTGGCACGGGAGCCGCCCGTCCCCTGCCCGCCGGCGGCGGCCCCCACCGCGGGCAAGGCGGCGAACAGCACTGCGGCGATGAGGCCTGCATAGGCCAGTACCCGCCGCCGGGAAAGCCTGCCACCCCGTCGAACGCCCATCCCCTGACCTCCTTCCGGCCCGTGCCGGATCGACTGTTCCGGACGAACCGGCTCCGATCGGGCGACCTCCAGCCGGTATCGCCCCCCGGCGGCATCACCGGGGCCCGCCGCGGAGCGGGGCCGGTTCACCGGGGGAGGGCCGGTTCGTCCATCAGGACAATAC
>DATCLH010000218.1:0-4031 GCA_036564035.1 Thermaerobacter sp. | reverse complement strand
ATGGCCGTGGGCGGGGCGGCGGTGCTGGCGGCGGTGCTGATGCTCTCGGCCCGGGAGTCCCGGGGCCCGGGGACCTCCCCGGCCCTTTGACGCCGGGGACCGCGGCGGGACCCGGTCGCCTTGAGGCCTTCCGGGCCCCTGGGGGGCGTCACCTGGGGGCGTTAGGCCCCGTCGCCGTGCCGGTTCCCGCCGTCGTGCCGGTTCCGGCCCGGGTAGACCGGCAACTCCAGCAGGCGCCCGCCCGGCCCGCGGGTCGCGGCGAACCGCAAGGCGGCGGCGATCTCCCCGGGGTCGATCCAGCCGCGGGAATCCGCCTCCGGCATGGCCTGCCGGTTTGCCGGCGTGTCCACCACCCCCATGGGGTAGACCACCACCACCCGGATGCCCTCCTCCCCTGCCTCGGCGTCCAGGGAACGGAGGAAGGTGGCCACCGCCCCCTTGGCTGCCGCGTACAGGGCCGCCCGCGGACCCGCACCCCGCCAGGCGGGACCGGCGGCAAAGCCCGCGATGAACCCCCCGCCCTGCTCGAGCATGAAGGGCAACACCGCCCGGACGGCATGGAACAGGGTGCGGACGTTGACGTCGAAGAGGCGGTCGTACTGGGCCGGGTCGGCCTCCTGGATCCGGCCGCCGGCGTAGGTGCCGACGGTGTGGATGAGCCCGTCGATCCGCCCCAGGTGCCGGTGAACCTGCCGGGCCATCGCCTCGGCCGCGCCGGCCTGGGTCAGGTCGACCGGGAAGGCCGCGGCCCCGACCTCCCGGGCCCGCGAGGCCAGGGCCTCACCGGGCAGGTCCGCCAGGGCCAGCCGCGCCCCGGCGCCGGCAAAGGCCCGGGCGATGGACCCCGCGATGGCCCCGGCGCCGCCGGTGATGAGCCACACCTGCCCTGCCAGGTCACCATCGGGCATGGGAAGCCCCCCTCCTTTCCGCGCTCCCGGTTCCCCACGATCCCGCTCCCCGCGGGCTGGGCCGGCCCGGGTCCGGCCAGCGCTTCCCGGGCCTGACCGGGCCCGTTCAGGGCGAACCGGGGGCGGGTTTCAGCCCCCGCCCCCGGCACCCGTGCTGCGGTTCAGATGGTTCCCCGATCAGCACTCGCTGTAGCCACAGGCCAGGCACTTGCTGCAACCCTCTTCGTGGACCAGCGCGTGGCTGCCGCACTCGGGGCACAGGTTCATGCTCAGCTCGCGGCCGTTGCCGCCCGTGATCCGAGGGGCGGGGGCCTCGGCCGTCGGCCGGCCCGGCGTGCCGTCGATCACCAGCGACTGAGCGCCGCCACCGGCGATGCTCCGCGTGCCGTTGCCGTTGGAGCGCGGGGCCTCCCCGTGCCCCTCTCCGGCGACCTCGCTGGCCCCCGCGGCGCCGGCCTGGCCCGCCCGGGCCGCCGCCACGGCCTCCCGGGCCTGCTGGGCCGGATCGGCCGCGAAGACCGTCAGCTGCCCCGCGGCCACCTCGTCGACGGGATCCCGCTCGATCTTGCCGGCCAGGTAGTCGTCCAAGAACTGGGCGATGGCGTCGGGCACCGACAGCACCCGGTTGGGGCCGAAGCCCACCGAGCGGCTGCCGCCGATGCCGCGCAGCTGCTCCACCACCTCGTGGGGGTCGACGCCGGCCCGGAAGGCCAGGGAGACCAGCCGGGCGATGGCCTCGGTGAAGGCGGCCACGTCGGACCCCGCCTTGCCGATCTGGGCGAACAGCTCGAACGGATAGCCGTTGAAGGTGTTGAGCGTCAGGTACAGGTTGCCCAGGGGCGTGGTCCGCCGGACGGTGAAGCCGTTGAGCTTGCTCGGCCGCTCGATGGGCCGGATCTGCCCCCAGGTCACCTTGAGCCCGCCGGCGATGCCCGGCGCCCCCGCCACGGCGACGGCCGGAGCCGGGCCACCCGCGTCCACGCCCGCCTGGCCCGCGGCGCCGGCCGGGGCGCCACCGGCCTGGGAGGCTTCCTGGCCCGCCTTGCCCTTGCCGCCCTCGTCCAGCTTGTGCAGCACGCCCTCGCGGCTACCGTCACGGTAGTAGGTGATGCCCTTGCAACCCAGCTCGTAGGCCAGGTTGTACAGGGTCCGCACCTGGTCGACGGTGTGCTCCCGCGGCGCGTTGACGGTCTTGGAGATGGAGGCGTCGACGTACTGCTGGATCACCGCCTGCATGCGCACGTGCTCCTCGGGCGTCAACTGGTCGGCGGAGACGAAGTAATCCGGCACCGGCTCGTCGGGGTGCTCGTCCAGCCACTTCTGGTAGAGCTCGTGGTAGACGATGTGGGTGCCCGTGCGGTCCGTCCGCTTGAAGGAGAAGGCGAACACCGGCTCGATCCCCGAGCTGACGCCGGCCAGCAGGCTGGTGGTCCCGGTGGGCGCCTGGGTGAGCAGGAACCCGTTGCGGATGCCGTGCTCGGCGATCAGGCGCCGGATGTCCTCGGGAAGCCGCTGGATGAACCAGCCCTGCAGGTACTTCTCCTTGTCGAAGAGGGGGAAGGCCCCCTTCTCCTTGGCCAGCAGCGCCGACGTGCGGTACGCCTCGTCCCGGATCAGGCGGTAGACCTGGTCGCAGACCTCGAAGGCCTTCTCGCTGCCGTAACGGACCCCCAGCTTGATCAGCATGTCGGCCAGGCCCATGGTTCCCAGGCCGATGCGCCGGATGCCGTACCGCTGGGCCTTCTCGTTCTCGGGGAAGAAGTACTCCGTGGCGTCGATCACGTTGTCCAGGAAGCGCACGGCGATGGACACCGTCTCCCGGAGGCCCTCCAGGTCCAGTTCACCATCCTGGACGAACGCGGCCAGGTTGATGGCGCCCAGGTTGCAGACGCCCCAGGGGCCCAGCGGCTGCTCGCCGCAGGGGTTCACGCAGTTGATGGTCTCGCAGTACCAGGTGTTGGACCGCTTGTTGACCCGCTCCATGAAGACGACGCCGGGCTCGCCCGAGGCCCACGCCGACTCGCAGATCAGCTCCCACAGGTCCCGGGCCCGCACGGTCTTGTACACCTTGCCGTTCCACTTCAGGTCCCAGGGCTGGTCCTGCTTCACCGCCTCCATGAAGGCGTCGCTGATGCAGACGGAAAGGTTGGCGTTGGTGATCTTGGTCAGGTCCCGCTTGACGGTGATGAACTCCTCCACGTCGGGGTGGTCGTCGTCCAGCATCAGCATCAGGGCGCCGCGGCGGCTGCCGCCCTGGATCACGCTGCCCGTGGCGGTGCTGTACACCTCCGCCCAGGACACGGGCCCGCTGGCCGTGCCGTTGACCCCCTTGACGTAGGTCCCCCGCGGCCGCAGCGTCGACAGGTTCACCCCCACGCCGCCGCCCCGGGACATGATCTCGACCATCAGGGAGACGTTGTCCATGATCCCCTTGCGGCTGTCCTCGGGGGAGGGGATCACGTAGCAGTTATAATAGGTCACCTTGTTCCCTGTGCCGGCGCCGGCCAGGATGCGACCGCCGGGAACGAACTTGAAGCCGTCCAGCGCCTGGCGGAAGCGCCGCTCCCACTCCTCCCGCCGGTCCGGCTCCTCCACCTCGGCGATGGCCCGGGCGACCCGGTCCCACATCTCTTCCGGCGACGACTCCACCGGCTTCCCGTCGGGTCCTTTCCGGGCGTAGCGATCCAGGAAGACGGTCTTCCGGATACCCGTCAGTTCCATCGGCGGTCCTCCTTCTCCTGAACGCGATCAGGCCACGATACGGCGAGCGCCATGAACGGCAACGGCTGAAAACTTAAGGCTGCCCAGCGATCCCGGGATCTCAGGGATCCAGGGCGGGGGCGGGCGGTTCGGCAGGGGCTTGTCCCCCCTGGGAACGCCGCGGGACGGCCTCCTCCCCCGGATCCGGGGCCGGCGCCGCGGCCGCGCCCTCCGCCGGGTCCGCGGCGGCCGCCCCGCCCGCCGCCGCGGAGCCGCCCGGGGCGGGAGCCGGTTCGTCCCCGGCCAGGAGCCGGTCCAGCTCGCGCCGGAAGGTCTCGATGTCCTTGAACTGGCGGTAGACCGAGGCGAACCGGACGTATGCCACCTGGTCCACGTGGCGGAGGCGCTCCATGACCATCTCGC
>DATCLH010000217.1:0-1631 GCA_036564035.1 Thermaerobacter sp. | reverse complement strand
CCGGCCGGTGGATGTTGACCCGCGGGTGCAGGTTGGCCAGCTCGATGGCCTCCCACACGTTGACCCCGACCCGCTCCGCCGCCATGGCGAACTCGTTGGCCAGGGCGATGTTGACGTCCCGGTAGGTGTTCTCCATCAGCTTGACCAGCTCGGCGGTGGTGGGGTCGGTGATCCGGATCTCGCCCCGCACGAAGGTGGCGTACAGGGCCCGGGCCCGCTCGGCGGCGCGGGGCGAATCGGCCCCGATCAGCCGCGGGTTGCCCGGCAGCTCGATCAGGATCCGGCCGGGCAGCACCCGCTCGGGCGAGAAGACGTAGTCCAGCCCCGGCACCCGGCTCTCGATGATGGGACGAACCAGCCGGTTCAGCGTGCCCGGCGGCACCGTGGACTCCAGGATGACCATCTGGCCCGGCCGGGCCACCTGGGCTACGGCCTCGGCCGCCTTTCGCACGGCGGTCAGGTCGGCCCCGCCCGTCTCCCGGTCCAGGGGCGTGGGCACGGTGATGATGTAGACGTCCCGGCTCTCCAGCCGCTGGGTCACCCGGAAGCGGCCCGTCGCCCGGACCTCCTTGAGGAGCTCGGGCAGGCCGGGTTCTTCCACCGGGCACTGGCCGGCTTCCAGGGCGGCCACCAGCTCGGGGTTGATGTCGACCCCCAGCACGTCGACGCCGGCGCCGGCGAAGAGCAGCGCCGTGGGCAGCCCCACGTACCCCAGGCCGACGACGGCAACCTTCTCGGGCATGGGATCGTCCTCCCTGGGCATCGGGTTGCGGCGGCGCGGCTGGGCGGCGCGGCGCCCGGTGGCCGGTCGCCCGCTGCCCGCGCCAGAACGTCCGCACGGTCCAAACCTTATTAATTCCTTGCACACGGGCGAGCCGCGGGCAAGGGGTCGGCCCTCAGTGGCCGTCGCCCGCCGGGGTGTTCGCCTCGCCGCTCCGCACCCGCAGGAGGCACCAGGTCCCCAGCGCCAGGAACGCCACCCCGACCGGGAAGAAGGCGCCCCAACCCAGTTCGTCCACCAGGGCGCCGTAGACGGGCGGGGAGATCAGGCCCGCCACGGCGATGGCCAGGTTCCACAGCCCGGTGTAGGTGCCCAGGGTGCCCGGCGGCGCCAGGTTGACCAGGATCGGGTAGGAGTTGGTCATCAGCAGCGCCCAGCACACCCCGGCAAAGCCGAAGAGGCCCGGCAGCAGGGCCGCGGGCGGGTTGGCGGCGAGAGCCAGGAAGGCCGCCAGGATGCCCGTGCTGCCGATCCGCGTCGCCCGCAACCGGCCGATCCGGTCGCCCAGCACGCCCGCGGGGATGGACAGCAGGATGAAGGGCCCGGCGAAGTAGCCCAGCATGTAGGTGGCCTCCACCTGGCTCAGGCCCAGGGCCTCGGTGCCGAAGCGGGTGAACATGTTCTGGGCGCCGTTGACGGCGGCCACCCAGGCCAGGGCCGCCAGCAGCAGCCAGAAGGCGCGGCGGTCGGGGGCGCGGGCCACCGCCTTGAGGGCGACCAGCAGGTGGCCCCGCTGGGCCAGGGCGTCGGAGGCACCCGCCGCGCCGGCCGGTTCGTCCCCCTCGATCCCCGCGTAGCGGGCCAGCCGGCGCTCGGGGATCGCCAGGGCGACCAGGGCCAGGGAGGCCAG
>DATCLH010000216.1:0-1588 GCA_036564035.1 Thermaerobacter sp. | reverse complement strand
GGCATCGTCGCCGCCTCGGGCACCGGCCTGCAGGAGGTGGCCTGCCAGCTGGACCGGCTGGGCGTCGGGGTCCGCCATGCCATCGGTACGGGCGGCCGGGACCTCCACGAGGCGGTGGGCGGGGCCACCTTCCTGGCCGCCATCGCGGCCCTGGCCCGGGACCCCGGGACCCGGGTGATCGTTGCCCTGTCCAAGCCGCCGGCCCCGGCCGTCCGCCAGCGGGTGCTGGACGCCCTGGCCGCCTGCGGCAAGCCGGCGGTGGTCCACTTCCTCGGCGATCCGACCCAACCGTGCCCGACCCTGGCGGCGACGGCCCGGGCGGCCGCGTGGCTGGCCGGCGCCGCCGGTTCGTCCGCACCGGGGGACGAACCGGCCCGGCCCCAGGCCGCCGGCCCGGCCGCCGGTACGCCGTCCGCAGCCCTCCTGGCCGCCGAGACGCCGGCGAGGTACGGCGGCGACAACCCGCTGCACCGCGAGGCCCAGCTGGCGGCCCAGGCGCTTTTGGCACGGGCCCGGCAGCTGGCCGCCCCGCTCCGGCCGGAGCAGCGCTGGGTGCGCGGGCTCTACGGCGGCGGCACCCTGTGCTATGAGAGCCAGCTGCTCATCGGCGATCTGGCCGTGCCGGTGGCCTCCAACGCCCCGCTGCCGGGCCGGGCGCCCTACCGCCCCGGCGATCCGGCCCCCGAGGCCCACCTGCTGCTGGACCTGGGCGCCGACGAGTTCACCGCCGGGCGGCTGCACCCCATGCTCGATCCCGAGGTGCGGCTGCGGTACCTGGCCACGGCCGCCCGCGACCCTCGGGTGGCGGTGGTGCTGATGGACGTGGTCCTCGGCTACGGGGCCCACCCCAATCCGGCGGAGGAACTGGCTCCTGCCGTCGTGGCGGCCCGGGCCGCGGCCGCCGGCGCCGGGCGGCACCTGGTGGTGATCGCCAGTCTCTGCGGCACCCCGGCCGACCCCCAGGGCTTTGAGGACCAGGCCCGGCGCCTGGAGGCCGCAGGCGCCGTGGTCCTGGGGTCCCACGCGGAAGCCGCCCTGCTGGCCGGCACCGTCGCCGCCCTGGCGGCCGGCCGGGCGGTGGAACCGGCAGCCCTCACCCGCTGGCTGATTCCCCGGCTTCCGGCCCGGACCGGGTGGGACCACCCGCCGGCCGCCGCCTGGGATGCCCCGGACGGCGATGGTCGCGGCGGGCGGGAGGATCACGGCGGCCCGCGGCGCCCCGCCGGCGCCGGAGACCCTGCCGCCGCTCCAGACCCCGGCGGCCGGAGTACCGCCCCCGGCTCCGGTTCCGATCCGGTGGCACGGCTGCTGTCGGGCGTGGTGGCGGTCAACGCCGGCGTCGGCCTGTTCGCCGAGAGCCTGGCCCGGCAGGGGGTGCCCGTCGTCCCCCTCGACTGGCGGCCGCCGGCCGGCGGCAACCCGCGGGTGCTGGACGCCCTGCGGCGCTTGCGCGGGTAGGTCCGGTCGCCGGCGGCGTGGCCGCGGCGTTCCGGTCCGCCAGAGGCCCGCCTCTCGACGGCGTGCATCGCGTCCATCATGGCGTCCATCAAGGGAAGGTGAGCGGGATGGTCAGCGTCGATCAGGCCAA
>DATCLH010000215.1:0-1692 GCA_036564035.1 Thermaerobacter sp. | reverse complement strand
GTGAACTGGATGCGGGAGAAGCGGAGGCCCAGCACCCGTCCCAGGGCCCGGACCAGGGCGGTCTTGCCCAGCCCGGGCACGCCTTCGAGGAGCACGTGCCCGCCGGCCAGCAGGGCCCAGAGGACCTCGGATACCACCTGCGGCTGCCCGACGACCACGCGCTCGATCTCCCGGCGGGCGCGGGCGAAGCGCTCCCGGAAGCGTTCCAGGCGCTCCTCGAGGGCGGCGACGCCGGCGGCCTCCCCATCCCCCGACGCCGGGGCAGTGGCTGCGGCGCCCCCGGGGACGACCGGGGCGTCGCCCGCGGCCGCGGCGGCTCCACGGGTGGCTTCCGCTGGCGGGACCTCACCGGCGACCCCGGCGGGTCCAGCCCCTTGGTCGCCGGTGCCTGCCCCGCCTTCCACCATCCCGGCGCTCGCCGGCCCGGCAGCCCGCATCCCGGGGCGGCCCGTTCTGGATCCCGGCATCCCGCCTTCACCCAGCGTGGCCTCGTTCAGCCCCGCCCGTTCCTCTCCTGGCCTATCCATCCCGGCGTGATCCACCTGCTCCACCCCTGTTCACCACCCGACCCGGGCAGCCGCCCGCGGGCCGGCCGGGCCTGCGGCGGGCCCGGCCCGGTACCCGTTCGTTAGCGGCCCGGGCCGGCCGAGAAATAGGCCTCCACCAGGCGCTCCAGTTCCTCCGGCAGCGGTTCCTCCCCCAGGTCGAGGGCGGCCTGGGCGGCGAACTCCGCCCGGAGGCCGGATGCCGGCGCCGTGGTGCCCGGCCGCACCGCGATGGGTTCCTGGGTCCAGCCCGGTAGCGCAAGGGAACCCGGGGCATTGCTCCCCGGTAGGCGATAGACCTGTCCCCTTGCGCCCGGCAGGGGCCCCAGGCCGCCGGCCAGGGGGGATCCGGCCGTGCCGGTGCCCCAGCCAGAGCCGCCGAAACCGCCACCGCTGCTTGCACCCGAGCCGCCGCCATCCCCGCTACCGCCGCCGGGGCCCGAGCCGGATCCGGCGCCGCCACTCCCGGCGCCAACCCCGGTGTCGGCCCCCTCCCCGGCGCTGGAGGCACCGTTTCCGCGACCGCCACCATCCCCCGCGCTGCCGTGGCCCGCGTTTCCAGGGCCAGCGTCCGCGACCGAGGCCGGCGCGGAGGCGGTGGCTGCCGCCAGGGAGTCGGCGATGGCGGCCAGGTCTTCGGGGCTGAGCTGGGGCAGGGCGGCCAGCTGCCCGCTGCCGGCACCGGGAGCGCTACCGAAACGGCTGGCCAGGCTGGCAGTCTGGTCGGCCAGCACCGCCAGCTCCGCGGCGCTGGGGGACGAACCGGCCGCCAGGGAGCCGGCCAGCCGGGTCAGGTCCCCGGCCAGCCCCGCCCCGGCCGCGGAATCCTGCCCCCCCTCGCCGCCGGCGCCGCCCGCGGGGTTGCCGAGGCGAGCGGCCAAGCGGCTGGCCGCCTGGGCCAGGGACTGCCGCTCCTGGGGCGACAGCCGTTCCCCCCGGGCGACCCGGTCGCTGGCGGCGCGGAGCTGCTGGCTGAGATCCCGGGCCAGCGCCGCCGTTTCGGCCCGGGAGGTCGCCCGGGAGCTTTCGTTCCCACGCTCCCCCGTGCCGGCGGGGTTGCCGGCCTGGGTGACGGCGGCCAGGTCCCGGGCCCGCCGGGCCGCCTCCGCGGCCGCCGCCAGGGTCTCCCGGGTGGGGTTCCGCCGGG
>DATCLH010000214.1:0-9814 GCA_036564035.1 Thermaerobacter sp. | reverse complement strand
TGCTCCCGCAGCCACCGCCGGGCGATGTCGACCGCCGGGCCCTCGGCCGGCCCCGTCAGGTAGCCCTGACTGCGGGTGATCATCGACGGTGTCTTGTAGAAGGCGTTCCAGCGAATGCGCAGGCCGCTGCCCACCTCGGTGGCCAGCGCCTCCGCCGCCTCCCGGGTCAGGGCCGGCAGGTCCAGCGCCTCCAGATCGGCCCGGATGTCGAGGGCCGGAGCCAGAGCGGCGGCCGGTTCGTCCCCCTGGGCCCGGGCGTCGAGGCCCTGGAAGGCCTGGGCGGGTGCCGTGAGGAACGAGAGGGCGATGAGAGCGGCCGCCACCAGGCTGGCCGTGGCGGCCAGCCGACGCCGCTTGGGCATGGACGCACCCTCCTCCCCCGCCCGGGCCGGCCCGGGACACGGCCCCGGCGGGTGCCGATTCTTTACATCCCCTGGGGATTCACTTAGGGATTCGGCGGCGGGATAAGCTTTGTGCACAGGGGACCTGGCGCATCTTCCAGGAGGAAGCCCAGGTCGCGCAGGGCGGCGGCCACCCGCTCGCGGGCCGTGGGGTCGTCGGCCTCCAGGGTGTGCAGGTGGGGGCCGCCGGTCAGGGTCAAGAGGGGCTCGGCGCGAGTGGCTTCCATTTGCCGGCAGAACCGGTCCACGTCGTGCCGGGAGCGCAGGTCCAAAAGGCCCCGCAGCTCCCCGTAGACGGGATGCTCGACGATGACGTCCCGCACCGTCACCCCCTGGTCGACGATGGCGTACAGCTCCCGGCGGATCGTCTCCAGCTCCGGGCCGTGGAGCACCGCCACCTGCCAGGTGTGGCGGGCCGCGGGGCGGTTGAGCACGTACCCGGCCGGGGTGGCCAGGATCGGCTCCCCCTGGGCGCGCAGCAGGGCGATGTCGTGGACGATCACCGTCCGGGTGACGCCGAAGGCGGCCGCCAGCTGCTGGCCGGACACGGGGCCGGGGCTCGCGGCCAGGCGTTGCAGGATCGCCCGGCGCCGGGCCGCCGCCTCGCCGGTTCCTCCGCCGCCGGCGTCCCTCGTCGCGTCGCCGCCCGCCAGGTCCCGCGCCATGGGCCGGGGCAGCCGGGTTCCTCCGCCGCCGGTGCCCCTGGCCACGTCGCCGGGCTCAGTCCGCTGTGGCTCCCGGGGAGGAGCCTGGATGCCCCCCGGCGGGTCGCCGGGCACGCCCTGGGACGGATCTGTGGCGGCGTGTCCCCTCCCATCCCCGTCCTGGTTTGCTTCCCAACGGCGCCGCTTGGGCATGAGCCGTCCCCCTACCCACACCCCTCAGCCTAGAGCCGACCACCGTTGACAGGCCCCGGGGTCGCGGGTGTATATACAGGTTAAGCTCATCACGGTGTATATACACCGATGTATACAGGAACCGTCGGCGGCCCTGGATCGTTCCCCTGGCTCGTCCCTGGCCGTTGCCTTGTGGTTCGCCCCGGCACGCCGGCCCGCCCCGGGACCGCCAGGGGACCCGCCGGCGCCGCCCGCGGGATGCCACCCTACGGGGGGATGCTCGATGCGCTCCGGAACCACCCCGGCGCCGGTCCCGGGTTCCCGGCCGGCCCCGGCCCAGGTCGCCCGCCAGGTGGTCCTGGGCGGCCTGTTGACGGCCCTCGCCCTGATGATACCGATCTTCTTCCGGGGAACGCTGCAGCTGACCCTGGGGCCCTATTACACCGCGACCCTGGCCTCCCACGTACCGCCCATGCTCGCCATGACGCTGGGCCCGGCGGTGGCCGTCATGGTCGGCCTCGGCGCCACGGCCGGGTTCTTCCTGACCCTGGGGCCGGTGGTGGCCGCCCGGGCCTTCGTGCACGTGCCCTTCGCCGTCCTGGGCGCCTGGGTCCTGCGCCGGGGCTGGCCCTTGTGGGCGGCCCTGCTCCTGGCCCTGCCCGTTCACGCCGCGGGCGAGGGCCTGATCGTGTGGCTGGTCTCCGGCACGCCCTGGCAGGGGTGGATCACCGCCGCCGGCACGACGGTCCACCACCTGATCGACGCCACCCTCACGGTGCTCCTGGTCCGCCTGCTGCAGCGGGCGGGAATCCATCTTGGCGCCGGGACCCGGTGAGGGATCACGGGACGCGGCCGTGGTAGCGCCGGGCGCCGGCGTACTTCTCCCCGTAGGGCGGCGTGTCCAGGGGGATCTCCTCGACGACCCGCCCGGAACTGGGGGCGTGGATCATCCGGCCCGCGCCGGCGTACATGCCCACGTGATGCACGGCCCCCTTGCCGCCGTCATGGGCGAAGAACACCAGGTCGCCGGGCTGGAGGTCCGCCCGCTCGACCGGCAGGCCGCCGCCGTGGTCCCGCTGGGGCGCCGCGTCCCGGGGAATCAGGATGCCGTGGAACCGGTGGACCAGGTACACGAAGCCGGAGCAGTCGACCCCGAAACCCGAGGTGCCGCCCCAGAGGTAGGGCAGGCCGAGGAACCGGCGGGCCGTCTCCAGCAGGGCGAGCCCGGACACCGGGGCCGCTGCCGCCGGCGCCGTTCCCGCCGCCGGGGCCGCCCCGTCCACAGGGGCCGCCCCCGCCACCGGGGCCGTCCCGGCGACCGGAGCCGCTCCGCTTGGGGTCAGGCCGGCCCCTTGAGGGGCATCGAACCGCACGTCCTCACGGCGGATCCAGGCCACGACCGGGCGGAGGAACCCGGCGGATCGGGCCGATCCAGCGACGTCTTCTGCCGGGCGGCTGGGGCCGGCGCCAGCCGCCGCCGGGTCCGGCGCTCCCGCCCCGGGGGCCAGGGCTCCCGCCGTGGGGGCCGGCGCTCCCGCCGCGGGGGCCGGGCCGGAGACCGCCCCGGTGCCCGCGGCCCGGCCGGGTTCACCACCGGAAGGGGGCTCCTGCCAACCGCCGCCGGCAGCGGCTGCACCCAAGGGGGGCCTTGGCACGGCCACGGCGATCCAGCCGTCGCCGGCCTGCCCCGTGCCATCGCCCCAGGCGCCGTCCCTGTCGCCGTCGGCGCCCGGCTCCGCCACCACCGGCAACCGGGTGCCGAAGCTCACCTCCATCCACCGGGCCTGGGGGTGGGGCCGGTGGTAGAGCCAGGCGGTCAGGGCCGCGACCGTGACGGTGGGCCGGCCGCCGGGGGCCGGTCCGGTCCCGGGCCCCGGCGCCACCGCGGCCCAGGCGGGGTCGCCGGTCAGCTGCCAGGCCGGCATCCAGCCGGGGTACCCTGCCGGAGCACCGGGTTCCTCCTGCTCGGGCACGGCCACCCGCACCCAGGGGCCGTGGTCCTCCAGCACGACAACGGGCTGTCCCAGCAAGACCTGGGTCTCGATCCGCCCGACCAGGTCTTTGCGCGCTTCCACGTCCAGCGCCGCCAGCCATTCGCGCAAGGCGGCCGGCTGGGCCAGCGCGGGCAGGTCGATGTCCCGCGGCCGGCCGGGGTCGCGCCAGACGGTGGCCACCGCCACGGCCACCCAGCGGGTCGCACCGGCAGGCGCGCCCGTCCCCGCGGGCTCGGGCGCGGCGCCGGCCCCGGTCACAACCATGGCCGTCCCTCCTCGATCCTGGGCTCCCTGTGGCCTGCGTGTCGCCGGCTTCTGCGGCCGGCTGCTGAAGCGGGAGGGCCGGCTTTTCCTCCCACCGGCCCCCCGGCCCCGCGGCCCGGCCTGTTCATCCGGCCAGATGGCAGGCGACCCGGTGACCCGGCGCCAGTTCCCGCAGCACCGGCACCTCTTCGGCGCAGCGGGCCTGGGCCAGCGGACAGCGGGTCCGGAAGGGACAGCCCGACGGGGGATTGACCGGGTCGGGCGGTTCACCCTGGATCAGCACCCGCTCCCGCCGCCGGGCCCGGGCCGGGTCGGGCACTGGGATGGCGGCCAGAAGGGCCTGGGTATAGGGATGCAGGGGCCGGCGGTAAAGTTCCTCCACCGGTGCCTCCTCCACGACCCGGCCCAGGTACATCACCACGACCCGCTGGCAGACGTGGCGGACCACGGCCAGGTCGTGGGTGATCAGCAGGTAAGAGAGGCCGAGTTCGTCCTGCAGCGAGCCCAGCAGGTGGAGGATCTGGGCCTGCACCGACACGTCCAGGGCCGACAGGGGCTCATCGGCGATGACCAGGTCCGGCTCGACGACCAGGGCCCGGGCGATGCCGATGCGCTGGCGCTGGCCGCCCGAGAACTCGTGGGGATAGCGCAGGGCGTGGTCGGGCCGCAGGCCGACCCGCGCCAGCATGGCACGCACCCGCTCCCGCTGCTCTTTGCGGCTCAAGCCCGGGATCAGGTGCAGGGGTTCGGCGATCAGATCCTCCACCCGCATGCGCGGGTCCAGGGACGCGTAGGGGTCCTGGAACACCACTTGCAGGTGCCGCCGCAGCGGCCGCAGGGCCGGTTCGTCCAGGGTGGCCAGGTCCCGGCCGCGGAAGAGGATGCGGCCCCGGCTGGGGCGATAGAGGCGGGCGATGGTCCGGCCCAGGGTCGTCTTGCCACAGCCGCTCTCGCCCACCAGGCCCAGGGTCTCGCCGGGGCGGACCTCCAGGGACACGCCGTCGACGGCCCGCAGCCATCGGATGTGGCGCCAGCCGCGGCGGACGGGGAAGGTGGTGGCCACATCCTCCAGGCGCAGCAGGGGTTCGGGCGACGCCGGGGACCGGGCCGGATCCCGGGATGCGGCGGCCGGCCGCGACGGCCCCTCAGGGCCCCGGGCCTGCGGCGGATCGCCCCAAAGGGCCCGGTCCGTGGCCGGGTCGGGGTGGGCTCCTTCGCGGCCGCCGCGGGTCGCATCCGGGCCCTGTTGGTTTTCCAGGCCTGCATCCCGTTCCCGCCCGGTGCCGCTGCCGAAGGTCACCCGGACCTTGGGCTGCGGGTGGGCGGCACCGGCCGGGGCGGGCACGCCTTCCGCCACCGCCGCCGGCCCTTGGGGCCCGGCCAGGCCGGCGGCCGGGTGCGGGCCGGAGGGCGACGGCGCCAGGCTTTCCCCTCCGGCTTCGGCGCCCTCCACGAGCCAGCAGGCCGCCACGTGGCCGGGCGCCAGCTGCCGCAAGGGCGGAACCTCCTCAAAGCACCGGGCTTCCGCCAGCGGGCACCGGGTGGCGAAGGGGCACCCGGCCGGCAGGCGCCGGGGGTCCGGCGGGTCACCCGGGATGGGATCGGGCGGCCGGGCCTCGGCGGCCATGGGGTCGGGCACGGCGGCCAGAAGGGCCCGGGTGTAGGGGTGGGCCGGGTTCTGGAAGAGCCGGTCCACCGGCGCGGCCTCGGCGATGCGCCCGCCGTACATCACGTACACCCGGTCCGCCAGCTCGGCGACGACGCCCAGGTTGTGGGTGATGAGCAGCAGGGACGCGCCCGTGCGGCGGCGGAGGTCGTCCAGCAGGGCGAGGATCTGGGCCTGGATCGTCACGTCCAGGGCCGTGGTCGGCTCGTCGGCGATGATCAGGCGGGGCGGGGTGGCCAGGGCCATGGCGATCAGCACCCGCTGGCGCATGCCCCCCGAAAGCTCATGGGGGTACTGGCGCAACCGGTCCGCCGGCCGCGGCAGCCCGGCCAGCGCCAAGAGCTCTGTCGCCCGGGACAGGGCCTGGGCCCGGCTCATGCGCCGGTGGGCGGTGATCGCCTCCACCAGCTGATCCCCCACGGTGAACAGGGGATCGAGGGAGGTCATGGGGTCCTGGAAGACCAGGCCCACCTCCCGCCCGCGGATGGTCCGCCACTGGGCGGGGGTGAGGCCGGTCAGCTCCCGGCCCGCCAGCCGGATCCGGCCCCCCACGACCCGGCCCGGCGGCGGCACGAGCCCAGCCACCGCCCGGGCGGTGACGGACTTCCCGGAGCCCGACTCCCCCACCAGGGCGACCACTTCGCCCGCGCCCACCGAGAGGGTGACCCCCCGGACCGCGGGCACCTCGCCCTCATCGGTGAAAAAGGTGACCTTCAGGTCCTCGATGGCCAGCACCGGGTCGGACCCGGCCGTGGCCCGGCCGGCGGGGCCGGACCCGCCGGCCGGGGCCGGTTCGACCCCCACCGCGGCCCGGGTGCCGTCAGTCGCCTCGCCCATTCCGCGCACCGCATTGCCTCCTCAGTCGCGCACCGTGCGTTCGCAGGGTCCGGGTTGCGCCGGGCCGTGGCCCTGGTCGCCCTGGCCTGCCGCCCCGCCGAACCCGGGGATTCCGCCCGGGTCCGGCGCCCACGGCGGGCGTCAGCGCAGCCGCGGGTCCAAGGCGTCCCGCAACCCGTCCCCCAGGAAGTTGAAGGCCAGCATGGTCAGGCAGATGAACCCGGCGGGGAAGAACAGGGCCCACGGCGCCGCCCGCAGGGCCCGGTTGCCCTCGGCGGCCAGCACGCCCCACGACGCGATGGGCGCCTGTACCCCGAGCCCGAGATAGCTCAGGAAGGCCTCGCTGAAGATGGCCTCGGGGACCAGCAGGGTCATGGTGACCAGGATGGGGCCGACGGCGTTGGGAACCAGGTGCCGCCAGACCACCCGCCAGGGCGGCACCCCCATGACCCGGGCGGCCAGGACGAACTCGCGCTGCTTGAGGCTCAGGACCTCGCCGCGGACGATACGGGCCATCCCCGTCCAGTACACCGCCCCCAGGGCGATGAAGACGTTGTCAAGGCCCGGCCCCAGGACGACCATCAGCAGCACCACGTACAGGATGAAGGGCAACCCGTAGATCACGTCGATGATCCGCATCATCACGTTGTCGACCATGCCGCCGTAGAAGCCGGCGATGGCCCCGTAGGTGACGCCGATGGTCAGACCGATCAGGCTGGCCATGATGCCGACGGCCAGGGAGATCCGGGCGCCGTAGAGGACGCGGGTGAAGATGTCCCGGCCCAGGTGGTCGGTGCCGAACCAGTGGGCGGCGCTGGGCGGCTGGTTGGCCTCCGCCAGGACCTGCTCCTCGTACCCGTAGGGCGAGAGGATCGGCCCGACCACCGCCGCCACCACCATGAGGGCGATGACGACCAGGCCCGCCATGGCCAGCGGGTTCTTCCGCAGCCGCCGCCAGGCCTCTTGCCAGTAGCCGGGCGCCGGCGCCGCCAGCGTCTCGGGCGGTCCTTCGCCACCGGGTCCGGCCCAGACCGGTGCAGGATGGCGGCCCGGGCCTGCGCCGCGGCCTGCTTCACCGGTCCCACCCGCCCGGGGTGCCGGCTCCGCCGCGGCACCGGTCCCGGCGGCGGGCCCAAGCCCCGGCATGGGATGAAGGGATCGGCTTGCCATGCGGTCATCCTCCCTCGACGGCGCTGGGGCCTAGAGCCGGATCCGCGGGTCGATCAGCCGGTAGGCCACATCGACCAGGACGTTGGCCACCACCAGCAGGGCGGAGTAGAACATGGTGACGCCCATGATGACCGAGTAATCGCGGTTCGTCACGCTCTGGACGAAGTACTTGCCCAGGCCCGGAATGGCGAAGATGTTCTCCACCACGAAACTGCCCGTCAGGACGCCCGCCGCCAGGGGGCCCAGGTACGTCACCACCGGCAGCACCGCGCTGCGCAGGGCGTGGACGAACACCACCCGGGCCGGGCTGAGCCCCTTGGCATGGCAGACGGTGATGAAGTCCTGGCGGAGGACCTCCAGCATGTTGGCCCGCACCAGCCGGGCGATCACCGCCGTCGGCAGGGCGGCCAGTGCCAGGGTCGGCATGACGGCCTGGGCGGGCTTGCCCCACAACCCGGCCGGCAGCCAGCGCAGGTGAAAGGCGAAGACGTAGATCAGAAGACCGCTCAGGATGAAGTTGGGGATCGAGATGCCCAGGGTGGCCGCGAACATCGCCGTCCGGTCCAGCCACCGGCCGTGGTAGAGGGCGGCCACCACGCCGACGCCGATGCCCGCCAGGAGCGCCACGCCGATGGCCAGGGCGCCCAGGGCGGCCGAGACCCGGAACCCGTCGGCGACGATGTCGTTCACCGTGCGGTTCGGGTAGGTGAACGAAGGCCCCAGATCCCAGACCGCCGTCCGGCGCAGGTAGTCCAGGTACTGCCGCCAGACCGGCCAGTCCAGGTGGTAACGGGCCTCCAGGTTCGCCTTGACGGCAGGCGGCAGGTCCTTCTCGGCGTCGAAGGGCCCCCCGGGGACGGCCCGCATCATGAAGAAGGTCAGGGTGGCGATGGCCCACAGGGTGATGACCGTCACCACCAGCCGCTGGCCGGCATACTGCACCGTCACGCCTCCTCCGTCGTCGGCTTGGCCCCTGCCAGGACGATCCTCCGTGGTCGGCTGGACCGTGGTCGGCTGGACCCTTGCCAGGACGGGTCCCCGGCCCGCGGCCCCCCAGCGCCGCGGGCCCGGGAACGCCCCCGCGGGCATGTCCCCGGGGCGGGGCCAGCTCCTGCCGGGCCCGCCCCGGGACGTCCGCCGTGTCCGTTGCCCGCCGTCCCGGCCGCCGTCACAGCCGGCGTGGGAGCCCCTGCGCCACCCCGCACCCTCGCCCCGTGGCCCAGGGCCGAGGCGATCCAGTCTGTCCTGGACGGCCCCACCGCCCCGCGCCTCCGGATTCGCGAGGGCCTGCGGCCATGTCGCCAGGGCCCTCCGCGGCCCTCTCCCTCACTGGCCCTTGCCCTCGATGTAAGCCCACTTGTAGTCGGTGGTGCCAAGGGCCGTGCGGAACACGCCCTTCACGTAGGGCTTCTCCTGGTAGACGTTGACGCCGAAGTAGATGGGACCGATGGGCATCTCGTCCATCAGGATCTTCTCGGCCTCGTGCATGTTCTGGAAGCGGACCTGCTGGTCGCCGGTCGACTTGGCCTCCAGGATCAAGCGGTCGTAGTCGGCGTTGGACCAGCCGACCCGGTTGTTGCCGCCTTCGGTGATCCACAGATCGAGGAAGGTCATCGGATCCAGGTAGTCGCCGACCCAGTTGCCGCGGCTCAGGTCATAGTCCCGCTGACGCTGGGCCTGGAGAAAGACCTTCCACTCCATGGACTGCAGCTCGACCTCGACCCCCAGGTTCTGCTTCCACATCTGCTGGTAGGCCTCGGCCAGCGCCCGGTTGGTGTCGTTGTCGTTGTAGAGGTAGGTCACCTTGGGGAAGCCCTCGCCGTTGGGGTATCCGGCCTCGGCCAGAAGCTGCCGCGCCGTCTCCACGTCGGCGTCCTGGAAGTAGTCCCCGCCCTCTTCCCGGAAGTCCTTGCCGGTCACCGGGTTGGGGATGCCGAAGGGAACGAAGGCCAGGGCCGGCTTCTGGCCACCCTGCAGCACCTGCTCGACGATCGCCTTGCGATCCAGCGCCAGGGTGAAGGCCTTGCGCACCCGTGGGTCGTCAAAGGGCTTCTTGGTGGTGTTGAAGTAGATGGAGGTCACGCTGATGATCGGCGACGTCTTCGCCTCGCCGCTGGCCAGCAGCTGAGGGATGTCCTGGGGGTTGAGGCTGCCGTTGGAGTCCAGATCGCCGTTGGCGAACATGGTCTCGGCCGTGCTGCCCTCGTTGACCATCACGATGTGCATCTTTTCGAGCCGCACGGTGTCCTTGTCCCAGTAGGTGTCGCTCTTCACCAGGTCGATGTGGCTGTCGTGGACCCACTCGGCGATCTTGAAGGGCCCGTTGCCCACGTAGGTCGCCGCCTCGCCGGCCCAGTCGGGGTTGGACTCGACGGTCGCCTTGTGGACCGGCATCAGGGTCGGGAAGGCGGTCAGGCTGAGGAAGTAGGGCGTCGGCGCTTCCAGGGTCACCTGGAGGGTCTTCTCGTCCAGCGCCTTGACCCCGACCTGGGAGGGATCGGTGATCTCGCCGCTGTTGTAGGCCTCGGCGTTCTTGATGTAGTAGAGCTGGTAGGCGTAGGGCGCGCCCGTCTCCGGATTGAGCACCCGCAACCAGGCGTAGACGAAGTCCTCCGCGGTGACGGGATCGCCGTTCTGCCAGACGGC
>DATCLH010000213.1:0-7892 GCA_036564035.1 Thermaerobacter sp. | reverse complement strand
CTCGCGGCGGGCCTGGCGCTCCAGATGCTGCTTGAGAAAACGCCCGGTATAGGAGGCCGGTTCCTCCATGATCGCCTCGGGCGGCCCCTCGGCCACGACCCGCCCGCCGGCCTCCCCGCCCTCCGGCCCCAGGTCGATGACCCAGTCGGCCACCTTCACCACGTCCAGGTTGTGCTCGATGACGATCACCGTGTCGCCGGCGTCCACCAGCCGCTGGAGCACGTCGACCAGCCGGTGGATGTCGGCGAAATGCAGGCCGGTGGTGGGCTCGTCCAGGATGTAGACCGTGCCCCCGTCGGAGCGCCGGGAGAGCTCGGTGGCCAGCTTCACCCGCTGCGCCTCGCCGCCCGACAGCTCGGTGGCCGGCTGGCCCAGGCGGATGTACCCCAAGCCCACGTCGTACAGGGTCTGCAGCTTGCGGCGCACCCGGGGCACCGCGGCGAAGAACTCCAGGGCTTCTTCCACCGTCATGTCCAGGACGTCGGCGATGGACTTGCCCTTGTACTTGATCTCCAGGGTCTCGCGGTTGTACCGCTTCCCCTTGCACACCTCACAGGGCACGTAGACATCGGGCAAGAAGTGCATCTCGATCTTGATGATCCCGTCGCCCTTGCAGGCCTCGCACCGGCCACCACGCACGTTGAAGCTGAACCGGCCCTTGGTGTAGCCCCGCATCCGGGCCTCGGGCGTCGCGGCGAAGAGCTCCCGGATGAAGTCGAACACGCCGGTATAGGTGGCCGGGTTCGACCGCGGCGTCCGCCCGATGGGCGACTGGTCGACGTTCACCACCTTGCGCACGTGCTCCAGGCCTTCGATCCCGTCGTGCTCGCCCGGGCGGGTACGGGTCCCGTAGACGTGCTGGGCCAGGCGTCGGTAGAGGATGTCGTTGACCAGGGTCGACTTGCCGCTACCCGATACGCCGGTCACGCACACCAGGAGGTTGAGGGGGAACCGCACGTCGATGCCCTTCAGGTTGTGCTCCCTCGCCCCGCGCACCACCAGCCAGCGGCCGTTGGGACGGCGCCGCCGCTCCGGCACCGGGATGGCCCGCCGCCCCGACAGGTACTGGCCCGTCACCGACTCCGGGCAGTTCAGCACGTCCTCCAGCGTCCCGGCCACCACCACCCGGCCGCCGTGCTCGCCCGCCCCGGGACCGATGTCGACGATGAAGTCGGCCGCCTCCATCATGTCCTGGTCGTGCTCGACCACCACCAGGGTGTTGCCCAGATCCCGCAGCCGCTGGAGGGTGGCGATGAGCCGGGCGTTGTCCCGCTGGTGGGGCCCGATGCTGGGTTCGTCCAGGATGTAGAGGACCCCCACCAGCCCCGAGCCGATCTGGGTCGCCAGGCGGATCCGCTGGGCCTCGCCGCCGGACAACGTGCCCGCCGGCCGGTCCAGGGTGAGGTAGTCCAGGCCCACGTCGGCCAGGAAGTGCAGCCGCGCCCGGATCTCCTTGACGACCTCCCGGGCGATCACCGCCTCCCGCTCCGACAGCTGGAGGTCGTCCAGGAAGGCCAGCAGCTGGCGGACGGACATGGCCGTGACCTGGGCGATGTTCTTCCCGCCCACGGTCACCGCCAGGGACTCGGGCCGCAGCCGTGCCCCGCGGCAGGCCGGGCAGGGATGGGCGCTCATGAACTGCTCGATCTCTTCCCGCTGGGTGTCGGTGGTCGCCTCCCGGTAGCGCCGCTCCAGGTTGGCCACCACGCCCTCGAACTCGATGTACCGGTCCCGCACCCGCCCGTACCGGTTCTCATAGCGGAAGCGGATGGGCTCCCGGGCCCCATAGAGCAGGACGCGGATGAAGTCCTCCCCCGCCTCTTCCAGGGGCGCCTCCCAGTCGACGCCGAAGTGCCGGGCCACCGCCGCCAGCAGCTGGGGATAGTAGTTGGACGAACCGCGGCTCCAGGGCACCACCGCCCCATCGGCCAGGGACTTGCGGCGGTCCGGGATCACCAGCTCGGGGTCGATCTCCAGCCGGCTGCCCAGACCCGAACAAACGGGACAAGCCCCGTACGGGCTGTTGAAGGAGAACATCCGGGGGCTGAGCTCTTCCAGGCTGGTGCCGCATTCGGGGCAGGCGAAGTGCTGGCTGAACAGCATGGGCTCGCCGTCCACCACGTCGATCAGCACCAGGCCCTCGGCCAGGCCCAGGGCCGTCTCGATGGAGTCGGCCAGCCGGGTGCGGGCCCCCGGCCGCACCACGATCCGGTCCACCACCACTTCGATGGTGTGCTTCTTGTTCTTCTCCAGCTTGAAGCCCGCCGGCAGCTCGGCCAGCTCCCGCACCTCGCCGTCGATCCGGACCCGGACGAACCCGGCCCGCCGCGCCTCGTCGAACACCTTCTCGTGCTCGCCCTTGCGGCCGCGGACCAGCGGCGCCAGCACCTGGACCCGCGTGCCTTCCGGCAGCTCCATCACCCGGTCGACCATCTGCTCCACGGTCTGCTGGCTGATGGGCCGCCCGCAGTTGGGGCAGTGGGGGTGACCGACCCGGGCGAACAGCAGGCGCAGGTAATCGTAGATCTCGGTCACCGTGCCCACCGTGGAACGGGGGTTGCGGGTCGTCGTCTTCTGGTCGATGGAGATGGCCGGCGACAGCCCCTCGATCAGGTCCACGTCGGGCTTGTCCATCTGGCCCAGGAACTGGCGGGCGTAAGCCGAGAGGGACTCCACGTACCGGCGCTGGCCTTCGGCATACAGGGTGTCGAAGGCCAGGGAGCTCTTGCCGCTGCCGCTGAGGCCGGTGATGACGATCAGCTTGTCCCGCGGCAGCTCCAGGTCGATGTTCTTCAGGTTGTGCTGCCGCGCCCCGCGGATCACGATACGATCCTGGCCCATGGTCTCACCTGCCGCCCCGCCCGCCGCGGCTCCGGCCCCGGCGGCGTTCCTGGCCACCGGCGCCGCCCGCCGCCGCCGTCACCGCCGCCCGCAGGCCGTCCCGGCCCACGGGCTGGCCCAGGCGGCGCGCCTCCAGCTCCAGGATCATGTCGCGCAGCAGGGCAGCCCGTTCGAACTCCAGATCCCGGGCCGCCTCCTCCATCTCGCGGCGCAGCTTCTTGACGATGTCCGGGATCTGGTGACGCGGCAGGTCCGCCAGCCGCTTCCCCGCCAGGTACTCCGGCGGCCGCTCGGCGGCATGGGTCGCCTCGATGACGTCCCGCACCGCCTTGCGCACCGTCTGGGGGGTGATGCCGTGGCGCCGGTTGTATTCCTCCTGGATCTTGCGCCGCCGGTAGGTCTCCTCGATGGCCACCCGCATGGAGTCGGTGATGGTGTCCGCGTACATGATGACCTTGCCCTCCACGTTCCGGGCCGCGCGCCCGATGGTCTGGATCAGGGCCGTGGAGGAGCGCAGGTAGCCCTCCTTGTCGGCGTCCAGGATGGCCACCAGGGAGACCTCCGGCAGGTCGAGCCCCTCCCGCAGCAGGTTGATGCCGACCAGGACGTCAAACACGCCCAGCCGCAGGTCGCGGATGATCTCCATCCGCTCCAGGGTGTCGACCTCCGAGTGGAGGTAGCGGACCTTGACCCCCATCTCCCTCAGGTAGTCCGTCAGGTCCTCGGCCATGCGCTTCGTCAAGGTGGTGACCAGCACCCGGTGGCCGCGTTCGACCCGCTGGCGGATCTCCCCCAGCAGGTCTTCGATCTGGCCGCGGGTGGGCCGCACCTCGATCTCCGGGTCCAGCAGCCCGGTGGGCCGGACGATCTGCTCGACGATCACCTCCGACCGCTCCCGCTCGAAGGGCCCGGGCGTGGCGGAGACGAACAGCACCTGGTCCACCTTCTGCCAGAACTCCTCGAACTTGAGCGGCCGGTTGTCCCGCGCCGACGGCAGGCGGAAGCCGTATTCGATCAGGGAGTCCTTGCGGGACATCTCCCCCTCGTACATGGCCCGCAGTTGGGGGATGGTCACGTGGGACTCGTCGATGATGCAGAGGAACGGGCGCGGGAAGTAGTCCAGCAGCGTGTAGGGCGGTTCGCCCGGCGCCCGCCCGGTCAGATGCCGGGAGTAGTTCTCGATGCCGCTGCAGTACCCGACCTCCCGGAGCATCTCCAGGTCGTACCGGGTGCGCTGCTCGAGGCGCTGGGCCTCCAGGAGCTTGTCCTTGGCCCGCAGCTCCGCCAGCCGCTCCTCCAGCTCCCGCTCGATGGACTCGATGGCCCGCTTGAGCTTCCACTCGTGGGTGACGTAGTGGCTGGCCGGGTAGATCGCCACGTGGTCGCGGTACGCCAGGACCTCCCCCGTCAGCGCGTCGATCTCTGTCAGCCGGTCGATCTCGTCGCCGAACAGCTCGACCCGGATCGCCCGCTCGGCCATGGAGGCAGGGAAGATCTCGATCACGTCGCCCCGCACCCGGAAGGTGCCCCGCTGGAAGTCCACGTCGTTGCGGGTGTACTGGATGTCCACCAGCTTGCGCAGGATCTGCTCCCGCGGCATCTCGTTGCCCACCCGCAGCGACAGCACCAGGTCCCGGTAGTCCTCCGGGGCGCCCAGGCCGTAGATGCAGGAGACGCTGGCCACCACGATGACATCCCGGCGCTCGAACAGGCTGCTGGTGGCCGAGTGGCGCAGCTTGTCGATCTCGTCGTTGATCAGCGCGTCCTTCTCGATGTAGGTGTCCGTCTGGGGCACGTAGGCCTCCGGCTGGTAGTAGTCGTAGTAGCTGACGAAGTACTCCACCGCGTTGTGGGGGAAGAACTGCTTGAACTCGGCGGCCAGCTGGCCCGCCAGGGTCTTGTTGTGGGCGATGACCAGGGTGGGGAGCTGCAGCTGCTCGATGACCCAGGCCATGGTGGCCGTCTTCCCGGTTCCCGTGGCGCCCAGCAGGGTGACCACCTGCGCCCCTTCCCGGAAGGCGCGGCTGATTGCCTCGATGGCCTTGGGCTGATCGCCCCGGGGCTCGAACTCCGAGACCACCTTAAAGGCCGGCATCGCTACCACCTCCCCCTGCCCTGCGCCCCCAAGGACGCGCCCTTCGGCAAGCCACGCCGTTCGCTCCGGCAGGCCCCGCCCTACGCTCCAGCAGGACGCACCCCATGCTCACCGGCAGGGCACGCCCCGCGTTCAACCGCGCCCACCGGCGGCCCGGCCTTCGGCCCCGCCGCGCTTACCAGTTTACCGCCGCCGTCAAGCACCAAACAAGCGTTTGCTCCGCCGCAGGTCGACCAGCAGCGGAGGAACCGGCTCCCCAGGCGGAGGAACCAGCAGGGCCCCGAAGGACACCGTGGGGTCGAACCGCTCCATCTCCAGCACCAGCCGCCGGCCGCCGCGCAGGACCTCCATCCGCAGGTCGAAGACCCGCGGCGGTCCCTCCCACAAGTCCATGGCCACGGCACGCAGGTCCGCCTCCCGGCGCACCGGATGCCCGTTGGCCGCAAGGATCACGTCGCCCGGCTGCAGTCCCAGGGCCGCCGCCGGCGACCGGGGCCGTACCCACAGCACCCGGGCCCCGTCGGGAGACGGCCCGTACAGGGGCCGGCCCCAGCGTTCCCGAGCCAGCCCCAGCTGGATCATCGCCTCATGCAACAACGGCGACGCCAGGGTCGCCGGCCAGAGCCACCGGGCGTCCCGCTCCGCCAGGGTGGCCAGCAGGACCAGGAGGGCGCTGTAGACCAGCATGACCCCGGCCATCCGCCGGGAGCGGGACGCCGGGGTCGCGGTCAGCGCCACGTCGGTGTATCCCAGACCGGCCACCAGGGGGAAGGCGACCACGATCCACCCGGCGGCGTTGAGCAAGCTGGGGTCCGCCGGCCCGACCAGCGGCCACCAGGACGGCATTTCGATGCCGCCGCCCGGGACGGTCAGCTGCACCATGACCAGGATGGCCGCCGGCACCGGCCAGAACCGCTGCAGGAGGAACCCGCCCACCACCTCGCCCCGGCCGTTGCGAGCCAGGATGGGCGTGGCCCCTTCCGCCCCGTCGATGGACACCAGGATGGCCTCCGCCAGGTGCAGCACGCCGACCAGCGCCACCAGACCCGGGATGTGTACCTGGGGCCAGCCCAGCAGGAGGTGGCTCGCACCGATCAGGCCGGTGGCGTAGGCGAAACACAGGAACCGCGGGCGGATCAGGGCCAGAGCCAGGGCCACGGGCCAGAGGGGCGCCACGTCCCGGGGCTCGAGGACGACCCCGGCGGCCGTCATCACCAGGCCGCCCACAAACCCGCCCAGCAACCCGGCCGCCACGGCCGTCAGCACCCGGTGCCACAACGGCTCCAGCGGCCGGCCGAAGAGCTCGGCCTCCAGCCGGCCGACGCGGGCGTACTGGAAGGCCACCAGGCCCACGACCAGGAGGAACAGGGGCGCGGTGGAGGGGTTGAGCACCGTGGCCGGCAGGGTGTCGACCAGCAGCAGGCGCACCAGCTCACCCCACGGCAGGTCCCACAGCCCGTTCATGCCCCGCCGGCGACCATCTGCTGGACCCGCTCATAGGCCTCTCGGAGCTGCGGGTCGCGGCGCAGGTCACCCATTCCCTCCAGGTTCTCAAGATCGAAGGGCACCTTCACGTCGGGCTCGATCCCCTTGCCCATGACGATGGGCCGCTCCTTGGGGGTCAGGTACCGGGCCACCGTCAGCTTGATGCCGGCGCGTTCCTCCCCTCCGCCTCCCAGGCTGCCGAGGCGGCGCCCTTCCTCATCCAGGGGCCAAACGGTCTGGACGGTGCCCTTGCCGAAGGTGTGCTCGCCCACCAGCACGCCGACGCCGTAATCCTGGATCGCGCCGGCCAGGATCTCCGACGCGCTGGCGCTGCCCTGGTTGATCAGCACCGCCAGGGGCAGGCCCAGCGCCTGGGCGTCGGAGGAGTGGGTCTCCCGGCCGCGGTTGCGGTACTCGATGTGGACGATGGGCCCCCGCGGCAACAGCCGGTCGGCGATCCGCACCACCGCCTGCAGCTCGCCGCCGGGGTTGTTGCGCAGATCCAGGATCAAACCGCGCATCCCCTGCCGCCGCAGTTCGTCCAGCGCCGCCTCGAAGTCATCGGGCGTGTCGGGGAGGAACTGGGTCAGCTGGATGTAGCCGATCTTCCCGTCCAGCATGTGGGCCTGGACCGACGGCACGTCGATGTTGCGCCGCGTCAGGACGAACTTGAGGGGCTTGTCATACCCCTCCCGCAACACCTCCAGCGTCACCTGGGTCCCCTCCGGGCCCCGGATGCGGCGGGCCACCGCCTCGACCGACTCCCCGGTGACGTCCTGGCCGTCCACGGCGATGATCACATCGCCTGGCCGCAGGCCCACGGGGTCGTCAGGGCCGGCACCCTCGAAGGGCGTCGTCGCGCCGGGCGAGCCCTCGAAGGGCGTCTGGACCACGACCCCGCCTTCCTTGCCCTCGGACACCACGACGCCGATGCCGCTGTAGTGGCCCGACACGTCGATCTGGAACTCCCGGAACTCCTGGGGGTCGAAGTAGGCCGAGAAGGGGTCGCCCGTCGCCTCCACCACGCCGCGGGTCGCCCCCTCCAGGAGCCGGTCCACGGGCAAGGGATCCACGTACTGGGTCCGGACCAGCTGGAAGACGGTGAGGAACCGGTCAAAGTTGGGCGAGCGGACCAGTTCCTCGAGGAGCTGCTGCTTCTCCGCATCGGTCAGGGCGACGCTGTGGGGGAAGAGCCGCAGCCAGAACCCTTCCACCCGGTCGGAGACGGCCAGGGTCACCCCGGCCGTCAAGACCACCAGGATCAGGGCACCGGCCAGGGCCTGGCGCCATGTCAGAACCGGGCGGTCCCCCTCCCGCCCGGCCGGTCCCGTGTCAAAGGAATGGCCCAACGGTCTCATGACGATCCCGATCCTCCCAGCCGGAGCGAGGCTCTTGCCTCCACCAGCCTATGCCCCCGTCCGCCCCGGCCGAACCGTCGCGTCGGGAGGCACGGCGCCCCGGGGTCCGCGCC
>DATCLH010000212.1:0-2285 GCA_036564035.1 Thermaerobacter sp. | reverse complement strand
CACCTGCGCACGCCGGGCGAGACCCATAAGGAGACCCTGGCGACGGGCGGCGCCGCCGCGGCGGCCGGGGGATTCACGGCCGTGGCCTGCATGCCCAACACCCGGCCTCCCCTGGACGACGCCATCCGGGTCGAGTGGCTGGCCTACAAGGCGGCCGCCGAGGCGCCGGTGCGGGTCCACGTGGTTGCCGCGGCCACCCGCGGCCTGGCCGGGGAGGAACCCACCCCGTACGCCGCCCTAAAGGCGGCGGGGGCGGTGGCCGTCACCGATGACGGCCGGCCCATCGCCCGGGCCGGGGTCATGGCCCGGGTGCTGGAGGGCGCCGCGGCGGCCGGGCTGCCGGTGCTGGTCCACGCGGAGGAACCGGAGCTGAGCGCCGGCGGCGCGATGCATGCTGGGGCCGTGGCGGCGGCCGCCGGGATGCCCGGCATCCCCGACACCGCCGAGGCGGTCATGGTGGCCCGGGACCTCTTGCTGGCCGAGCGGGCCGGGGCGCGCCTGCACGTGCTCCACGCCAGCGCCGCGGCGACGCTGGAGCTGGTGCGCTGGGGCAAGGCGCGGGGCATCCCGGTGACGGTGGAGGTCACGCCCCACCACCTGCTGCTGTGCGACGAGGACGTGGCGGCGGCCGGGTTCCACCCCCACTGGAAGATGAACCCGCCCCTGCGCTCCCGCCGGGACCGGGAGGCGCTGCTGGAGGCGGTGGCGGGCGGCCTGGTGGACGCCATCGCCACCGACCACGCGCCCCACCACGACCTGGACAAGGACGGTCCCTTCCCCGAGGCGGCCTTCGGCGTGGTCGGGCTGGAGACGGCCCTGGGGCTGCTCCTCACCCACCTGGTGCCCGGCGTCCTCTCCCCCTCCCGGTTGATCGACCTGATGGCCCGCGGGCCCGCCCGCATCCTCGGGGTGCCCGGGGGCAGCCTGCGGCCCGGCGCCCCGGCCGACGTCACCCTGATCGATCCCCAGCACCGCTGGGTGGTGGAACCGGACCGGTTCTTCAGCCTGGGGCGCAACACGCCCTTCGCCGGGTGGACCTTGCGCGGGCGGGCCGTCGGCACCCTGGTGGGCGGGCGGATGGTCTTCCGCCTGGAGGGCTATCCGGACCCTGAGGTTCTGGCTCTGCCGGCGCCGGGCGGTGGAACCGGCGCCGCGGTGGAGGGGCCCGCCGGGCGGCTGCACCGCCCGGACGGCGGCCGCCGTGGGGCACGAGCCAGGGGGGTTGTATAATGTTAACGACTACGTGTATATTTATGCAGTCCCCAGCGGGCGGCCGGCCTCAAAGCACCTCTTGCAACGCCTTGCAAACCGTTGCGCAGGGGCCGGCCCGCCCAGCCGACGGCCGCAGGCCCTGGCCTGGGCCGTCGCCGGCGAAGGAGGCCGGAAGCATGGAACCAGTGAACCCGAAGCCCGCCGAGCCGGTGTTCCCCAACCCCCTGGCCGCCGGCCCCGACCGGCTGGCCGCTGGCCCCGACCGGGTAGGAGTTCCCGCGCGCCTGGTGCTGGAAGACGGGACCCAGTGGTTCGGGCGGGTGGTGGTGACCCCCGGTGATCCCGCCGGTCAAGGTGATCCCGCCGGTCAGACCGTGCACCCCGATCCCGCCGGTGGCGACGATCTTGACGATCTTACGGATTGCGCCGGTGCCGGCGGGCCGGTGGGCGGCGGCCAAGCCCGTGGCCTTGGCGCGGCGACCGGCGGCGCCGGCGCCGCCGGCGGGGCCGGTGCGGCCGGCGGGCGGCCCCAGCCCCCGGCCGCGGGCCGGTGGTCGGTCACCGGCGAGGTGGTCTTCAACACCAGCATGACGGGGTACCAGGAGCTGCTCTCCGACCCCTCCTACGACGGGCAGATCGTCGTGCTGACGTATCCGCTGATCGGCAACTACGGCGTCCATGAGGGCGAGGACGAGTCGGCCGGGCCGCGGGTGACGGCCCTGATCGCCCGCGAGCTGTTCGACGCGGCGGCGGTGGGACTCCACCCCCTGGCGGCCCACCTGGCCCGGGCCGGGGTGCCGGCGGCCGACGGCTTCGACACCCGGGCCCTGACCCTGCACCTGCGCCGCCGCGGGACCCTGCGGGGCGTGCTGACCACCGATCTGGAGGCCCCCCTGGCCCAGCTGGTCGCCCAGGCATCGGCCTGGCGGCCGCCGTCCGCCCTGGAGGCGGGCACCCGCCGGCCGTACCGGCTGGAACCGCCGCGACCCGGTGGCACCGGTTCGGGCAACGGAGCGCCCGCCGGCGGCGGGAACCCGGCCCCGGGCGGTTGGACCCCGGTCGAACCGGCGGCG
>DATCLH010000211.1:0-12033 GCA_036564035.1 Thermaerobacter sp. | reverse complement strand
CCTGCCCACCGGGGCAGAGATCTTCTGGGACCGCTATCAGGCCCAGGTCCTCCCGGCCCTGGCCCGGGTGCTGGAGGAGACCCTGGGGCCGGACCTGCGGGCCGAGGGGCAGCCCTTCTTCCTGACCCTGGAGGTCGACGTCCGGCTGGACACCCGCCCCGACGAGCCCCTAGGCGTCCGCCAGGAGTCCCACAGCACCGCCGAGGGGCTCCACGAGGACATCTACTTCAACACCCTGGACTTCTTCGAGGAGTGGGGCAAGCAGCGGGCGGGCACGCCCTTTGTGGCCCCCGGCAAGGTGGTGCCCCGGGTCCGGGTGCAAGCCGGTCTGGGGACGCAGGCCACCGTCCGCCTAACCGGCATGGGGATCGGAACCCGCCTGGCCCCAGCCGATGGGGGCCGCGGTTTCCCGCCCGGCCGCAGCCGCCCATCCGTGGGTTCCGTCACCGTGGACGCCGCGGGCCGGGCGGTGGCGACGCTAGCCGGCCCGTGGGCCACCCGCCCGGCCGGCGACGCGGCCGTGGACAACGACGGGGCTGTGGCGCGGGTCCCGGGGGCGCTGGCGGCTGGCACCAGCCCCTCCGCCGGTGCTGGCGGCGGGTCGGGCGACGTCCCGTGGCAGCGAACCCTGTTCGACGCCGAGGCCGTGCAGCGGTGGCTGGCCGGCTCGGGCCGGGATTCCCTGCGCTGGTCGGTGGCCGGCCACTCCTTTGAAGGCCGGCCCGTCTACCAGGTGTTTCCGGTCGAGGCGGAGGCCGCGGGAACCCAGGAGGGGGCGCCGGTCGCGGCGGCGGCGGCCGGGGCCGCCGGCGCCGCCGATGGGGATCTTCTGGTGGTCCCGGCCAAGGCCACCCTCTTCCGGCCGACGGTGCTGTTCAAGGCGCGGCATCACGCCAACGAGGTGTCCAGCACCAATGCGCTGCTGGCGTTGCTGGGGGAGCACCTTGACGCCACCGAGGGGGTCAACTGCGTGGTCATGCCCCTGGAGAACGTGGACGGCGCCGCCCTGCACCGCCAGCTGAGCGGGGACAACCCGCGGTGGAGCCTGCACAGCGCCCGTTACAACGCCCTGGGCCAGGAGTACGCGAGCGAATACTTCCACGAGACGCCGCGGGCGCCGGAGACCCGGGTGTACACCGATCTCTGGACCCGCTGGCTGCCCGACGTGGTGATCGACGAACACGGCGTCCCCTCCCACGAGTGGGTCCAGCCCTTCGGCGCCCACGGCGGGGGCCGGAAGTTCACCTCCTACTGGCTCCCGCGGGCGCTGATCTACGGCATCTTGCCGGTCTTGGCGGCGAAGGAAGGGGACCAACGGGCCGCCAAGCAAATCGAAATGGCCGAATTCGTCGCCCGGAGCCTGGACGGCTGGCCCGCCATCGCCCAGGCGAACCGCCGCTGGCTGGCCGTGTACCGGAAGTACGCAGCCGACTGGCTGCCCCAGGTGTTCAACGTGGAGACGGTGGGCGAGTTCGTGTGCTACCGCTGGCCCATCGGCGCCGATGCCGGCGGCCGCTACGCCATGCAGCGCCATCCCGAGATCACCGGTGTCGAATTCATCACCGAGGCGGCCGACGAGACGGCGGTGGGGCCGTATCTGGAGACCTGCGCCGAGGCCCACCTGGCCGTGGACCTGGCCATCCTGGGTTGGCTGCGGCAGCAGCCCGTCGCCATCGAAGAGGCGGTGGCCGTGGAGGGCACCACCGTCTACCGGCGGCGCCGGCGGCGGCGCCCGTGGGAGGCGGAACCGGCGGCGGCCCGGGTCCTGCCGCCCCAAGCCGCCGGGGGGCCGGAAGGGGAGGCGAGGCGATGAGCTGTGCCATCGACCTGAACTGCGATCTGGGCGAGAGCTTCGGCGCCTACACCATCGGCATGGACGAGGCCATCCTGCCCCTGGTCTCGTCGGCCAACGTCGCCTGCGGCTTCCACGGCGGCGACCCGCGGGTGATGGAGCGGACGGTGCGGCGGGCCGCGGCGCTGGGGGTGGGGATCGGTGCCCACGTGGGCTACCCGGACCGGGTGGGCTTCGGCCGGCGGGAGATCCAGGCCACGGCCGACGAGGTCCGGACCGACGTGCTCTACCAGATCGGCGCCCTCTACGCCTTCTGCCGGGCTTTGGGGGTCGAACTCCAGCACGTCAAGCCCCACGGGGCCCTGTACAACCAGGCGGCCCGGGACGCCGGGCTGGCCCGGGCGGTGGTGGAGGGCATCGCCGCCTTCGACCGGCAACTGATCGTCCTGGCGCCGCCCAACAGCCAGCTGGCCCGGGCGGCCGCGGAGGCGGGCCTGCCCGTGGCGCTGGAAGGTTTTGCCGATCGCGGCTACAACCCTGACGGCAGCCTGGTGAGCCGGCGGCAGCCGGGCGCCGTTCTCCATGAGCCCGACCAGGTGGCCGCTCGCGCCGAGCGGATGGTGCGGGAGGGCAAGGTGCGGGCGGTCGACGGCAGGGACATCGACCTCCGGGTGCAAAGCCTGTGCATCCATGGGGACAATCCCGCCGCCGTGGACCTGGCGCGGCGGGTGCGGGAGCGGCTGGAGGCGGCGGGCGTCGCCATCCGGCCGCTGCGCAGGCTGCTCGACCCCGGACGCCCCGACCGCTGACGCCCGGGGGAGGGATGCAGGGTGGTCGACGACCTGGGCGACGATGGAGTCGACGGCGCGCCGCCCTCGCCGCTGCCGGGCGGAGTCCTGGATCCCGGCCCGGCGGCGGCCGGCCCCTTCCCGGCCCGACCGGCGCAGGCCGCCGCGGGCACGGCAGGGGGAACCGCAGGGGCCGCCGCAGGCACCGCAGGGGGCACGGCAGGGGGCACCGCCGGGGCCACGGCAGGGGCCGGCTCGGGCGCCGCAGGGGCCACCGCAGGGGCCGGCTCGGGTGCCGCAGGGGTCTCCGCAGGAGGCCCCTCCGCTGCAGGGCCGTCTGCGGCAGGGCCCTCCGAACCGCGCTTCGTGCGGGCGGGCGACTGCGGGCTCTACGCCCTCTTCCCCCAGGTGGTGGACCCGGCGGTGAACCGGCAGGCCCGCCGCCTGGCCCGAGCGGTGATGGCGGCCCGCTGGCCGGGGGTGATCGACGTCGTCCCCTCCTACGCCGCCGTGTACATCCAGTTCGACCCGGTGACGGTGACCTTCGACCGGCTGGTCAACCGTTGCCGGGAGCTGCTGGCCGCGGCGGCGGGCGGCGAGCCGGAGGAAACCCGGATCTGCGTGCTGCCGACGGCCTACGGCGGCCCCTGGGGCCCCGACCTGGAGGCGGTTGCCCGCTTCCACGGCCTCGAGCCGGAGGAGGTGATCCGGCGCCACGCGGGACGCGACTACTTCGTGTACTTCTTGGGGTTCAGCCCCGGCTTCCCCTTTCTGGGCGGGCTCGACCCGCGCCTGGCCACCCCCCGCCGGTCCACGCCCCGGACCCGGGTCCCCGCCGGTTCGGTGGGGATCGCCGGCGAGCAGACGGGCGTCTACCCGGTGGAGAGCCCCGGCGGGTGGAACCTGATCGGCCGGACGCCGGTGCGGCTGTTCGACCCGGCCGCCGACCCGCCCGCCCTCCTGCGGCCCGGGGACTACGTCCGCTTCGTCCCCGTCGACGGCGGCACCTTCGAGCGGATCGCCGAGGCGGTCGCCCGGGGGACCTACCGGCCCCAGTGGCTGATCCGGGACGAACCGGCCCCAGGATCGGCGGCCGGCCCGGCCGGCGCGGGCCGCCCGGCGACCAGGGAATCGGACCCCGAAGGAGGTGCCTCCGCCGGCCGGCCATGATCGAGGTCATCCAGCCGGGCCTCTACACGACCATCCAAGACCTGGGGCGAACCGGGCTCCAGCACCTGGGCGTGCCCGTGCAGGGGGCGGTGGATCGGGCCGCCCTGATCCTGGGCAACCGCCTGGTGGGAAACGATCCGGGCGCCGCGGGCCTGGAAGCCACCTTGATCGGGCCGGTCCTGCGGTTCCACGTGTCAACGGCCGCCTGCGTGACCGGGGCCGACCTGGGGGCGACCCTCAACGGCCGCCCCCTGCCCGTGGGCCAGGTGGTGCCCGTGGAACCCGGCGACGTCCTGGCCTTCCGGGGCGGCTCCCGGGGCTGCCGGGCCTATGTCTGCGTCGCCGGCGGCATCGCCGTGGAGCCGGTGGCGGGAAGCCGGTCCACCGACCCCCTGGGCCGGCTGGGCGGCGTGCCCCAGCGGCCGGGCACGCCCCTGCAGGCCGGCGACCGGCTCCCCCTGGGGACGCCGGTCCGGCAGCCCCGGGCCCTGGCGGGACGCCGGGTTCGCTGGAGCTTCGTCCCCGACGGCGGGCCCTTCGTGGCCCGGGTGGTCCCGGGCCCCCAGGCCGGGTTCTTCCCCTCCGGGGCGTGGACGACGTTCCTGGCCGCCGAGTACACGGTGACGCCGGCCTCGGACCGCATGGGCTTGCGGCTGGAGGGGCCCCCCATCCCGAGGCCGCCGGGGGAGGTCCTCTCCGAGGGCCAGCCCCTGGGGGCCGTGCAGGTACCGCCCGACGGCCGGCCCATCGTGCTCTTGGCGGGGCGGGCGACGGTGGGGGGCTACCCCAAGCTGGGTGTGGTGGTGACGCCCGACGTGGGGCTGCTCGCCCAGGCCCGGCCCGGCGACCGGATCCGGTTCCGGCCCATCGACGGCGACGCCGCCGAGGAGCTGTACCGCCAGTGGTGGCGGCTGCTCCACGGCCCACGGGTGATCGAGGCAGCCGGCGGCGGCAGTCCGGAGCGGGGGTGATGGGGGCGGCTCGCGGTCCATCCTCGGGCGGCGGGCCCCTTCACCCCTCAGCCCGAGCCGCCCCCGCCGGTCCCGGTCGCGCCCCCGGAGCCGCCCGGGGCCGGTTCCACCCCCATCAGCCGGGCCAGCATCCGCACCTGGCCCACGTGGTAGGCGAAGTGCTGGATCATCTGGTTGACCACCCAGAGCACCGTCAGGTTCGCCGGCGGCGTCCCGCGGAAGCCCGGGGGCATGATGCGCGGTTCGAGCAGGTCGTCCAGGTCCCACTCCGCCATGCGGGCGTCGGTGTGGGCCCAGACCGCCCGCAGGTAATCGAAGAGCGCCTCCCGGGTGGGCAGTTCCCGCGCCCGCTTGGGGCGTATGTCCCGCCCCAGGATCACCGCGTTGACGAACCAGTCCTCCGATTGCGCCAGGTGCCGGACGCACCAGGCCGCCGAGTTCACCCCGCCCGGCGGGATCCAATGGAGTTGCTCGTCGTCCATGGCGTCGGTGCAGGCCAGCAGCACCTGGCGCCACCCCTGCAGGTTGGGCAGGAAGAGGTCGGCGGCCGTCAGCCGCCGGTTCGGGCCGGAGCCGTCCATGCTCACCCTCCTCGCTCACCGTCCTCGGGGGCCGCCGGCGGGCCCCGGCCCGGATCCCGGGCCGGCATCCCGGGCCAGCATCCCGGACCGGCCGGCTCACAGGAGCCGCTCGCCGCCCCCGTTCCGGGCCGCTTCCGCCGCCAGCTCGATCAGCCCGCGGGCCATGTCGCCGAAGCTGGCAAAGCGCGGGTCCCGGGTCTGGCCCGCCCGCCAGCGGAAGTAGATCTGCTGCAGGATCACGGCCAGCTTGAAGTAGGCGAAGACCAGGTACCAGCCGATGCCCGCCACGTCGCGGCCGGTGCGCTGGGCGTAGCGGTGGACGAACTCCCCCCGGCGCAGGAACCCCGGATGGACCGTCACCGTGGGCAACCCGTTCCGCAGCACCTCCGGATCGTCGGGATGGACCCAGTAGCTCAGGCTGACGCCCAGGTCGAACAGGGGATCGCCCACGGTGGCCATCTCCCAGTCCAGCACGGCCACCACCCGGTCCAGATCCGGGGAGAGGATCATGTTGTTGAGCTTGAAGTCGTTGTGGATGAGGGCGGCGCCGGCCGGCGCGGGCACCCGCTCCTCCAACCAGGCCAGCAGGGGATCCAGGACGGGGATCGGCTCCGTCTCGACCCGCCGCCAGCGGCCGGCCCACCCCTCCAGCTGGCGCCGGACGAACCCTTCCGGCCGGCCCAGCTGGCCCAGCCCCGCCTGCCGGTAGTCGACGGCGTGGAGGTCCGCCAGGGTATCGACGACCCGCTCCGCGATGCGGCGGCAGGTGGCCGGCGGCGGCACCCGGTCCCCCGGGAAGCTGCGGTCGACCACCACCCCCGGCCGGTATTCCATCACGTAGAAGGGGGCTCCCAGGACCGACGGGTCGGCGCAGACGGCCAGGGGCCGGGGCGCCAGGGGGAAGACCGGGTGCAGGTGGCGCAGGATGGTGGCCTCCCGCACCATGTCGTGGGCCCGGGGCGGCAGGGGGCCGAAGGGAGGCCGGCGCAGGACGGCCTGCCAGTCCCCCGCCCGCAGCCAGTAGGTCAGGTTGGAAGCCCCGGCCGGAAACTGGCGCACCTCCAGGGGCGGCCCGGGAAAACCGGGCACCTCCCGGGCCAGGAACCGGCTGACCGCGTCCAGGTCGAGCTCCTCCCCCGGACGGACGGGGACGGTCTCGGGGGGCACCCCGGGTTCCATTGCGCCGGACGTTCCGGCGGTGGAACCGGCCCCGGCCGGGCGGCGTGCCTGGGGATCGGGGACCGGCCCGGGGCCCGCCGCCCCGTACGGGTCGGAAACCGGCGCCGGCCCGCCCGCCAGCGCCTCCGGCTCGGGGGCCGTCTCCGCGCCGGGGGCCGTCTCCGGGACAGGGACCGGCTCCTGGCGCCGTCCCGGCCCCAGGCCCGGGGCCGGTTCGTCCGCCCACCTCATGCCGGCCCGCCCTCCGGACCGGTGCCGGGGCCGCCCGTGCCGCCGGTGCCGGCGCCGGTTCCCGTTGCGGCGGGCACCGGGGCGAACTCCTTGAAGATCCGCTTGGCGACCACCACCCGGTGGACCTCGTCGGGCCCGTCGTAGATGCGGGCGGCCCGCGCCTCCCGGTAGAACAACTCCAGGGGCGTATCCTTCGAGTACCCCAGGGCCCCGTGGACCTGCAGGGCCCGGTCGACCACGCGATGGAGCACGTTGGCCCCGAAGAACTTGATCAGGGAGATCTCCTTGCGGGCGTCGAGCCCCTGGTCCAGCCGCCATGCGGCGTAGAGGGTGAGCAGCCGCGCCGCCTGGATCTCGGCATAGGAGTCGGCCACGAAGTTCTGGATCGTCTGGAACTCCGCCAGCCTTTGGCCGCGGGTCTCCCGGGTCAGCGCCCGCTGGACCATCATCTCAAAGCTGCGGTTCATCACGCCGATCCAGCGCATGGCGTGGGTGATGCGCCCGGGGCCCAGGCGGGCCTGGGCGATCCGGAACCCCTCGCCCACGGGGCCCAGGGTGTTCTCCACCGGCACGCGGCAGTCCTCGAGGACGATCTCGTCGTGGGTCCCCAGCCCGCCGCCGTCGTCCATCACGGGCACGTGGCGGACGATGCGGAAGCCGGGCGTGTCGGTGGGGACGATGATCATGGTCGCCCGCCGGTGGGGCGGCGCCTCCGGGTCGGTGACCGCCATGACGATGGCGAAGGCGGAGCGGGCTGCGTTGGTGATGAACCACTTGTGCCCGTTGATGACCCAGTGGTCGCCGTCCCGCACGGCCCGGGTGCGCAGGGTCGTGGGGTCGGACCCCGACACCTCCGGCTCCGTCATGGCGAAGCAGCTGTAGACCTCGCCCGCCAGGTTGGGCTTGAGGAACCGCTCCTTCTGTTCCGGCGTGCCGAACATCCAGAGGATCTCCTGGTTGCCCGTGTCCGGGGCGCTGGTCCCGAAGGCCCGGGGCGCCAGGGGGCTGCGGCCGAGGATCTCGTTCATCAGCGCCAGGGTGACCATGCCCATGCCCAGGCCCCCGGCCTCCCGCGGCATGTGGGGCGCCCAGAGGCCGGCGTCCTTGACCGCCTGCTGGATCGCCTTCAGCCGTTCCTCCGGCAGGGTGCCGGTGCGGAAGAACTCGGCCTCGGCCGGGTAGACGTAGGCGTCCATGAGGGCGCGGGTGCGTTCGAGGACGGCCTCTTGCTCCGGAGTGGGGCGGAAGTCGTACACGGGGATCACCTCGGTGATCGCTTCCCGCCGCGGAAGACCGGCTGGTCGTCGGGATCCGCCGGCGCAGGGCCCGGGCGGTAGGAGTTGGCTTCGGCGCCGAGAAGGGAATACCTGCATGCTCGCCGGGACGGGCCGGTCCCGCCGGCGGCCGGTAGGAGGGGCATGGGAAGGAGGCGCCCTGCGGAATGAGCATCCTCGACCGCTTTCGTCTCGACGGCAAGGTGGCCCTCGTGACCGGCGGCAGCCGGGGCCTGGGGTTCCAGATCGCCCAGGGGCTGGGTGAGGCGGGGGCCGCGGTGGCCATCACCGCCCGCAAGGAGGAGGGCCTGCGGGAGGCGGAGGAGCGGCTGCGCAGCCAGGGCATCCGCTGCCTGGCCGTCCCCTGCGACGTCACCGACTACGACCAGGTGGCCGCCACGGTGCGGCGGGTGGTGGACGCCTTCGGCGGCCTGGACATCCTGGTCAACAACGCCGGCGCCACCTGGGGCGCCCCCTTCTTCGAGATCCCGCTGGAGGCCTGGGACAAGGTCATCCGGACGAACCTGCACGGGACCTTCTACATGAGCCGGGAGGCGGCCCGGGTGATGGTCGACCAGGGCCGCGGCGGCCGGATCATCAACGTCGCCTCGGTGGCGGGCCTGCGGGGCAGCGACCCGCGGGTGATGCAGACCCTGCCCTACAACACCTCCAAGGCCGGGGTGATCAACTTCACCCGGGACCTGGCGGCCAAGCTGGCCGAATACGGCATCACGGTGAACTGCATCGCGCCCGGATTCTTCCCGACGAAGATGACCCGGGGCATCCTGTCCCAGTATGGTCCCCTGATCGAGCAGACGGTGCCGCTGCGGCGGCTGGGGGGCGAGCGGGACCTGCAGGGGGCGGTGCTGCTCTTCGCCTCGGAGGCCGGTTCGTACATCACCGGTCAGGTGCTGGCCATCGACGGCGGCATGACGGCCACCTGACCCCGGCCGGGCGGGGGACTGGGCCGGCGGCGGGCGCGCCACGGCCTCCGCACCCCGGCTGCCGCGGGGCGCCCGAGGCGATCCGGCCCGGGCGTGCGGGGGTGCGGGGGCGTAGCCGGGCTACCACGGGCGGCGACGGGTTCGGCAGCGGCCTTGATGACTTGATGAGGGCGCCGCCGGGCTTGCCGGGAACGGCCTTGTTGGGGCGGCGCCGGGTCGCCGGTGACGGCGGCCGAGGGGCGTTGACGGGGCCGGTGGTGCCGGCCTATGATCGGGGTGCACAATCCATCGGGAAGTCGGTACCGGGGGTGCCCGCTTGGGCTGAGAAGCGCCGCCCGCCCCAAGGCGGCCCGGCGCTACCCTTCGGACTCGATCCGGGTCATACCGGCGTGAGGAAGGTACCGCATGGCCGCCTGTGGGCGGCGTGACGCGACCCACCTCCGACCGGAGGTGGGTCTCTTTCCTCAGCCCGATCGCCGTTTACCCAGGGTGGGGTGGATCGACGGCGTGGTCCGCGATGGCGGCGCGGCCTCCCAGGAGGCCGGCCCGCAGCGGCCGCGGCCACCGGCCGGCCAGCCCCCAGGCGACGGCCAGGGCGTCCGCCGGCCCCGCGAGCCCCCCGGTTCCGCCCGGAACCACAAGGGGGGCCTTGGGATGGCCGGTTCGTCCCGCGGGTTGCAGTTCCGCGAGATCGTCATCCTCACCTTCATCGCAGCCGTGTGCTCGGTGGTCTTCATCAACGCCTGGACCCTGTGGTCCCTGGCCCAGGCGGTCCATCCCGTGCTGGCCGAGACGACCTACGGCATCTGGTTCGTCGCCGCCACCGTCGCCGCCTACATCATCCAGAAGCCGGGGGTGGCCTTCGTCGCCGAGCTGGCGGCGGCCGCCGGGGAACTGGTGCTAGGCAGCCCGGACGTGTTTTGGGTGCTGCTCTACGGCGGGCTGCAAGGTCTGGGCGCCGAGGCCGCCTTCGCCCTGCTGCGCTACCGCCGGTTCGACCTGCCGGTGCTGGCCTTGTCCGGCCTCCTGGCGGCGGTGGCCAGCATCCCGCTGGATTACATCAACGGTTACTTCGCGGAAATGCAGGCGGGGGTGCTGGCGGCGGCAGTCGCCGTGCGGCTCGTGAGCGGCGCCGTGGTGGCCGGTGTCTTCGGCAAGGTGCTGGTCGACGGCCTGGCGCGGACCGGGGTCCTGAACGGCTTTGCCGTGGTGCGCAACCGGCAGGACCGGGCGGCGGGGCTGGCGGGCTGAGATGGGGTGGAACCGGCCGGAACCCGGGGGTGCCGCCTGCGGGCCCGCCGCCGGTCCGGCGGCCGGGGGCGCCCCCGGTGGAACGGGCCCTGGAACCCGAGCTTCCGCCGTGGCGTCCCCGGCGGCGTCCCCGGTGGCGGCCTGCCACCGGCTGACCGTCCGCTATCCGGGACGGCCCAAGCCCGCCCTGCAGGATCTCACCTTAACCCTCGCCGCCGGCCAGCGGGTGCTGCTGCTCGGCCCCAGCGGGTCGGGCAAGAGCACCCTGGCCCTGGCTCTGGCGGGGCTGATCCCCGCGGTCGTCGAGGCGGAGGTCCGGGGCGAGCTGCGGCCCGCCCGGCGGGCGGGGGTGCTGTTCCAGGACCCGGAGGCCCAGTTCTGCCTGTTCACCGTGGACGAGGAGGTGGCCTTCGGGCTGGAGAACCGCTGCGTTCCTCCGGCCGAGATGCCGCCCCGGATCGCCCGGGCCCTGGACCGGGCGGGCCTGGCCGTGCCCTTCGGCCACCCGATCCACGCCCTCTCAGGCGGCCAGAAACAGCGGCTGGCCCTGGCCGGCGTCCTGGTCCTGGAGCCGGACGTGTTGATCCTGGACGAGCCCACGGCCCAGCTGGACCCGGCCGGCCGGGCCCTGGTGCTGGAGAACCTCTGGGCGCTGGACCGGCGGACCACCGTCCTGGTCGTCGAGCACAACCTGGACGGGGTGGTGGAGTGGGTGGACCGGGTCGTCGTGCTGGGTCCCGACGGCCGGCTGCTGGCCGACGGGACGCCCCAGCAGGTCTTCACCTCCTTCCGCCAGGTGCTGGAGCGCGATGGGATCTGGCGGCCGCGGCGGTGGGGGCCCTTCTGGGCGCCCGTGCTGCGGGAGGCCCGGGACCGCTGGCCCGGGGAGACGGCGGCCTCCCCCGGCGGGGAGGGCCGGGCCCCCGCTGGGGCTGCGGCCCGGCCGGAGGCGCCCGGGACCGGGGGGGAGGCCCCGGCTGACCGGCCGGCGGCGCCCGCCCCCCGGCCGGATCCTCCCGGGGATCCCGGCGAGGGGCCCCGGACCGACGCGGGCACCGACCCCGCGCCCCTGGTGCGCCTGGAGTCGGTCACGGCCACCCGGGGGGCGCGGGTCGTGTGGTCCGGCGTCACCCTCACCCTGGGGGCCGGCGAATGGGTGGCCGTCCTGGGCGGCAACGGCACCGGCAAGTCGACCTTCCTCCAGGTGGCGGCGGGCCTGCACCCGCCCGCGGCGGGCCGGGTGGTCCACGCGCCCGCCCTGGCGGGGCGCCGGGGCGGCCCGGCCCAGGCCGGCTTCGTCTTCCAGAATCCCGAGCACCAGTTCGTCACCGACACGGTCTACGACGAGATCGCCCTGGCCGGCCGGCTGGCGGGATGGCCCGAGGAGGTCCTCCGGCCCCGGGTCGACCAGCTGATCCGGCGCTTCGGCCTGGAGGGTCTCGAGCAGGTCCACCCCTACACCCTCTCCCAGGGGCAGAAGCGCCGCCTCAGCGTGGCCAGCGTGCTGGTGGTCCCCCGGCCGATCCTCTTCCTCGACGAACCCACCTTCGGCCAGGACGCCCGGACGGCAGCAGCCCTGGTGGTCGAGTTGGCCGCCCTGCACCGGCAGGGGACGACCCTGGTCATGGCCACCCACGATCTGGAGCTGGCGGCGGCCGCGGCCACCCGGGTGCTGGTCTTTGGCCAGGGGCGGTTGCTCTATGACGGCCCGCCCGAACCCCTGTGGGACGAACCCGGCTTGCTGGAGGCCGCGGGCCTGGCCGCCGCTCCCGGGGCGCCGTGGGGTGCCCGGTCCCCCAATGGCCGGCTCCGGGGTCCCGCAGGGGCCGGCGCCGGCGGCCCGGTGGATGGG
>DATCLH010000210.1:0-1557 GCA_036564035.1 Thermaerobacter sp. | reverse complement strand
AACCGAAAGGAGGAAGGCCGGTCATGTCCCACAAGCTTCGCTGGCTCGGCCATGCCGGCTGGGAGCTGACCACGGCCGGCGGCAAGGTCATCCTGTTCGACCCTTGGATCAACGGCAACCCCAAGGCGCCCATCCGCATCGAAGACCTCAAGGCCGACTACATCCTGATCACCCACGACCACTTCGACCACGCCAGCGACGTGGTGGCGGTCCAGAAGCAGACCGGCGCCACGGTGATCTTCCAGCCCGAGACCGCCGCGCGGTACCAGAAGGAAGGTCTGCCCGGGGACAAGTGCATCGGGATGAACATCGGCGGCTCGGTGGAGCTGGGCGGCGTCGTGGTCACCATGACCGAGGCCCATCACTCCAGCGAGACCGGCGAGCCGGCCGGGTACATCGTCACCCTGGAGGACGGCAAGCGGGTCTACGACGCCGGTGACACGGGCATCCACTGCAACATGGCCACCTGGGCCGAACTGTATCCCCTGGACGTGGCCATCCTGCCCATCGGCAGCCACTTCACCATGGACCCGCGGCAGGCGGCCCACGCCCTGACCTTCCTCAAGCCCCGGCTGGCCGTCCCCCAGCACTACGGCACCTTCCCGCTGCTGGTGCAGAGCGCCGACGACTTCGTCCGCTTCGCCCGGCAGAAGGCACCCGGGGTCGAGGTCATGGTGCTGGAGCCGGGCGGAAGCTTCGAGTTCTAACGCTTCGGGTTCCAACTCCTGGTGGAGCCGGTGGGGGCGCCGGACCGGTGGAACCCCGGTACGGGCACCACCGCGGTGGACGATCGCCCCGGGGCGCTCCGGCGGTGCCGTACCGGCGGGGCGTCCGGCACCCCACCGGCAAGTCCGCTGGCAAGGCGCTGTGCAGCCCGCCGGCCACGGCAAGCCTGTACCAGCCGGGCGGCTGAAGGCTCACGGGGCAGGAAGGCGGCCCGTCCCCCGGGCGCCCGGCCTAACCCGGCACCACCACCGGCTCCCCGCAAGCCGCGGTGCCCCCCTCTGCCTCCAGCCGGTGGACCACCGCCGGCAGCGCCTGCTCGGCCGGGGCCGCCACCACCACCTCGGCATCCAGGGCCGGGTGCGGGTTGACCTCGGCCAGCACGGCCCCCGCCTTGCGCGCCCAGCGGGGCAGGCTGGCGGCCGGTTCGACCTCGGCGGAGGTGCCCACCACCAGCAGAAGGCCGGCCGTCTGAACCTCCGCCCACGCCTGGAGGAAGGCATACTGGGGCAGTTCCTCGCCGAAGAAGACGATGTCAGGCTTCAACCAGCCCCCGCACCAGCAGCGGTGGCCGCCACCGCCCGGCAGTCCCGCCAGCCGCCGCACGCTCTCGGCCGCGTAGCGGCTCCCGCAGTCCATGCACACCACGCGCCGGAAGTTCCCGTGCAGCTCGATGACGTTCCGGCTGCCGGCCGCCTGGTGCAGGCCGTCGATGTTCTGGGTGATCACGGCCCGGAGGCAGCCCATTTCCTCAAGCCGCGCCAGGGCCTGATGGGCCCGGTTGGGGCGGGCTTCCGCCAGGGCGTCATAAAGCTCGTCCAGCATGGACCAGAC
>DATCLH010000209.1:0-2542 GCA_036564035.1 Thermaerobacter sp. | reverse complement strand
TCGCTTATGGGATCGCCATGGCGGCGATAGCGGCGTTAGCAGCGGTGATCCTGGTTGGAGTCCACGCGTCTTCGTCGTTTGAAGTCGGCGGGAAAGAGGCCCAAATCCCCGCGGTTCGGGACGGCAAAGTGATCTACCTTGCCATCGACCTCCGCTATGCCGGGCCCATCGGGGTGCGTGTCGACGGCATTGAACTCTTGCGGGAAGACGGTGGAGGTCACGCACCAAGGTTTCTGGCGTCTGCTAGCGGCATTTCCGACACGCCATTCCCCAACATGACGCCCGTTTCGTGGCCCCTGGAGTTGCGGCCAGGCTCGGTGTTGAATCCCGTATTCGTGCTGCAGGATGCGGACCCCATCGGGTTTACCGGTGTCAAGGTTCGCTATCGCCTGCTGGGGATACGCCGTGTTGGGCTTGTCCCTCTGGACTACGACGTCGTCACAATCGACTGACGAGCCCCATTCCCTGCGGCGGCCGGAGGGATGGCTCCGGCCGCCGCTTCAATCAAGGGGCTTCTTACTCCGGTTGGGCTACCGCGAAGGACAGCTGGCGGAGGTCGAAGGTCAACGTTGCGCCGGTGGAACTGCGCAGGGTCAACACGCCATCGTTGGCCGCCACGATTTCAAGGCTCCCGACCTTCGCTGGAGCCAGGAACGTTTGACCGCGGACAAAGCGCCAGTCTTTATCCATCCAGTGAACGATGACCAATCCCTGGGCCGGGTCATCGGCCCGAGCGCCGGCGAAGACCTGGACGACGCCGTCCGCAAAGGGGCCTTGCCAGCGGTTCTGGATGACGACGGTACCGTCGGGATACTCGCCTTCAGGAATGATGCCGACGGGCCTCGGGGGATCCTGCTGCGACCCCAGGGGCCCAGGCGGCTCCTGATCCTTCTTCGGCGCTGGCGGGACGGAGTACCGCCATGCTTCCTCCCGGGCCGCCAGCTCCCTCTTCTCGCCGGGGGGGCAGGCTGGCCCACCACGGGCTCGACGCCCCCAACCGACCAAGAACGACGAACAGGCCGGAGCCTACCACCAACAATGCGACCGCAACGGCCACCCACCGGCGCATGATGCCGCCCCCTCTGGCACGGGAGGTCACCCGAATCCCACCATGCGATCAACCAAAGGCCCGGCGGGCGCCGGCGCGGCCAGCGGCCTTCTACCGGAAGAGACCGGCCAGCGCCATCCACCAGGACCTGAGGGTTGCCAGAAGGGCGGCCCACCATCCGGTGGCCCGGGGCGGCGCGTCCGTCCGGGAAGCCGGCTCCCGGCCGACATGGGCGTCGGTGGCGTCCGTCACAGGCGAGGGGGCGGCGGTCACCGCAGGACCGCCTTCGGCCCCCAGCGGCCTCACGGGTTCGGCGGCCACCACCTCCACGGCGCCCGCGCCAGGCAGTTGGCGCACCGCCGCCCGGGCCGCCTCAAGGGAGCTGGAGACCCCCAGGATGACCCGGTTCGTCCGGACGTCGACGCCCGTCCAGACCACCTGGACGCCCTGGTCCTGCAACCGGCCGATCTCCTGGGTCAGGCGCTGGTGGACGCTCTCCAGCTCCGCCAGGGTGTACGTCCCCTCGGCGAACCGCAGCGACCGGCCGCCGAGGCGGTCGCGCAGGGCCTGCTCGGCAGCTGGGTCCAGAGGCCGGGTCAGGACGACCACCACCGCCATCCGGCCCCCAGCCCCTTCGTCTAGATAGAGGCCGCCGAACCGGTCGGCGAAATGTTCCCTCAAATAAGCCTCCGCCGCCTGGACGTCGTCCGGGGCCACGGTCCACGACACGGGCCGGTCGGGGGACGACGAGGCCTCGGGCGGCTTGCCCGGCTGGCCCCCGGTGTCCGCCCGGGCCAGCCCGCCCAGGCCTAGCAGGGCCAGGGCGGCCACCAGGAGGACGGTTCCTCCGATCCTTAAGCGCCTTAAGCTAACCGGGCGCCTGCGCCGCCGCCGGCCGGACCACGGGACCGCCGTCGCGACCGCCGAGACGGGGGCCGGGCGAGCCGTGAGGGCCGCGGGACGGCCGCCACCGGTCGCCGCAGGTTCCATCCACCGTCTTCCCGCCCCCCTTGCAGCCGCCGGTCGAGGCCACCATCCGGGATTCGGGCGTTCCAGGCCACTGTCGGGACGTTGCACGGTTCTCGCCCCTTCCATAGGAGATCCTGGCCCGTCGACCCTTGGACGCCGGGGCGGTGCCGGAGGTTCCCGGCCCGGATTTCGCTGCAGGCCCAGGGGAGCGACGCGGGAGGAGCGGGGGGAGGGATGCGGGAGGAGAAGGAGGTCAGCCCCTCCGTCGGGTACGATTCCAGAGGTACGGTCCAGAGGTCCGGTGGGCCGCCTTCCCCCGGTGGCCCGGGAGGTTCCCGGTCGCACCCGGTCGGGCAGCCGGAGCCTCACCCGCGGCCCGCCCGCCGGCCAACCCAATTCAACCGGCCCAAAGGGGTGGCGTCATGGAGAACCAGGAGTATCGCCCCGGCCTGGAGGGCGTGATCGCCGCCGAGACGCGGATCTCCTACCTGGACGTGGAGAACGAGGAGATCGTGGTCCGCGGCT
>DATCLH010000208.1:0-2519 GCA_036564035.1 Thermaerobacter sp. | reverse complement strand
GCGGCCGCCCAGAGCTTCGTCCCCGTGGTCGACGACCGCGGCCGCTTCATCGGCATCGTGCGCCGCCGGGAGATCATCGAGCACTGGGCCCGGCTGCTGCCCGGCGCGCCTGTCCAGGAGGAGCACCCGGGCCAGCGGGCGGGCGGCGGCCCGCCCCGTTCCGGCAGCGGGCCCGCGCCCAACCCCCCAGGGGACGGATAGGTTCCCGGGCGGGCCGGTTCCTGCCGGGGGGTTCCAGCCGGGGTCGGGCCGGTCTCGACCGGGCAGCCTCGACCGCGCCGGCCTCGATCGGGACGAACCGGCCCCTAGGCCGAACCCGGCGGGATCCCCCGGTGCCGCTTGCCCGGGGGCCGGTTCCTCCAGCGCCGGACGAGCCGGCTGGCGGCGAAGCACAGGCGTGCCCCGGCTCCGCCCGCGGCGACCAGGGCCCGGGCCACGGGTTCCAGGCCCTGCTGGGCCACCTTGGGATCGGTCAGGTAGAGGCCCAGCAACCCGTCGACCACCAGCCGGTGCAGGGCCGGTTCGGGCAACGCCTCCGCCCGGCGGGCCGCCTCCCGGGCGAAGGCGGCCAGACCCTGGGCCACCCGCTCGGGCCCGCCGTACGGGCGTACCAGGTTGAGGTCGCCCCCCAGGCGGTCCTCCGCCTGGTCGATGAAGTAGTCCAGCAGGATGTGAAGCCCGCCGATCCAGGGAAAGTAGGCCCCGGTCAGGGCGGCCACCCGTTCGGGCGGCGGATCGGGGTGGAGCAGGGCCTCGCGAAAAAGGGCGAAGACCCCCAGGGTCGAGCCGCAGGCGGCCGCGAATTCCCACCACGCCAGGCGTCCCCGCCAGGGTCCGGCTTCCCGCCCGTACCACCCTTCCAGGCGGGGCAGCCGCCCCGCCCGGTCCCCGTGCTTGTTGACCTGCAGGTCGTTGTAGAGGGCGACGAGGCGCCGCACCGGTTCCACCACCCGGGCATAACCGGGGAAGGCCGCCAGGGTCCGGCGGCAGGTGGCCACCAGGTCCGCCAGGTAACCGCCGTCGTCCTGGTGAGGGTGAAGGCGATAGTAGCCCCCGCCCCCGGAAAGGGGCCGGACGGTGGGGGCCGGCGGGCTGGCCCCCGGGAGCGTTGCCCGGCCCGTCGCAGGACCGCGGGACCCGCCGGCGGGGAGGGCAATGCCCGGGTCGCGGGGCGTGGCCGTCCGGCCGCCCGCCATCGCGATCCGGCCGGCGGCCATGGCAGCCCGGGGTGCGGGCCGGGCCCTCGGGCCGGGCAAGCCGGTGGCTCCCGCGGCGGCGGGTTCCACCCCGGGCGGGGTGACGGCGTCCAGCATGGCCTGGTGCAGCTGCCGGTAGTCGGCGGGGTCCAGGCTCTCGCTGCGGTCGCAGAGGTTGTCCAGGTAGTCGCTGATGGTCTGCAGGGCCACGATGGCCTCGACCAGGGCCGGGCGGCGGGCGCGGGGCACCGCGGCGGCGAAGACGGCGCCGCCCTCGCAGTGGAAGCGTTTGGTCCGGATGCTGGCCAGGGCCTGCCGCCGCAGCTCGGGGTCCGGAATGCGGGCGGCCTGCGCCTCCCACCGGCCCAGGGCCCGGTCGACGGCCGGCAGGACCGAGGTGACGTAAACCAACAGCAACGCCGCCTCGGCGGCCAGGCGCCGGCCGGTGGCCGGCAGCCGGCGGGCGACCACCGCCGGGGGATGGGGGCGCGTCTGGGCGCGGGACTGCGGGCGTGGTTCCCTCACGGGCATAAGATGCCCACAAGATGCCCACGACGGCGCGGGGCGGCGCGACCCCATGGGGCCACGCCGCCCCGCCGGTTCGTCCAGCGTCTTGGTCGGTCTAGGGAGTCGCTTCACTCGCCTGAGGCGCTGCGCCGGCCGGGGGCACCGTCCCCGCTCGAGGTCAGGAACCGGGCGGGATCGACGCCCGGCGGAGGATCCCAGGGTTCCACGTCGTCGGAGGTGCACTCTTGCTCGTGACCGGATTGCCAGCGTACGCGGATGGATTGGCGGGAGCTGCGAAGCCGGACGATGATCCCCAGTTCACCGGACCGGCGGTGGCGCACCCACTGGCCGCGACGGAACACGGCATCGCCCCCTTTCCGGTAATCGGGCTTTGCCAGTATAGACTTCGGGATCGGGGGCCTGGTTTCCTTTTACTGGGGCGCCGCCGGCGGGGCGGGGTCAGTCCTCCAGCCGCACGCAGGCGATGTCGGGCAGGTAGCGGAACTGCTCGGCGTAATCGATGCCGTAGCCCACGACGAACTCGTCGGGGATGGTGAAGCCGACGTATTCCACTGGCACGTCCACCAGCCGGCGCTCGGGCTTGTCCAGCAGGACGCAGGCCTTGAGGGAGGCGGGCCCCTGGGCCATCAGGTGCTCCCGCAGGTAGCGCAGGGTGAGCCCGGTGTCCACGATGTCCTCGATCAGCAGCACGTGCTGGCCGCGGATGGGCCGGTCCAGGTCCTTCAAGATGCGGATGATCCCCGAGGTCTGGGTGGCCGAGCCGTAGCTGGAGACGGCCATGAAGTCGACCTGCAG
>DATCLH010000207.1:0-1561 GCA_036564035.1 Thermaerobacter sp. | reverse complement strand
CCTCCCCGGCGGGCATATAGTACGCCTAGCCCGGCGGGATGAACGCCCAGGGCTGCGGGACCGGTGCCCAGCGCACCCGGTCCCGCCGCTCCGCCGGGAGGGGAGGACGAGACCATGGGGATCCGGAGACAACCGGCGCCCGCGACGGCGAAAGGGGCCCCCGCCCTGCAGGGTCGCCCGGACGACCGGGCGGGGACGGCTTCCCGGCCCACCGGCCGCCATGGGCCGGCGGGATCCCGCTTCCTGCCCGTCCTGCTGGCCCTGATCCTCGCCCTGGCCCTGATCGTAGCCGGCTGCAGCGCCGGCGGTGCCGCGGGGACGGGGCCGGGAGCCCAGGACGGCCAGGGGGCCGGTTCGTCCGGGGGAACGGGCCCGGCGGCGGGCGGCGCCGGAGAGGCCAACGCGGGCGGCTCGGGCAGCGGGCAGCCGGCCGGCGGGGCCCGCGGCCCGCTGACCTACCTGGTGTGCTTTGACCCCGGAGGCCAGTCGGACATCGAGGCCCGGCGACAGCAGCCCCACCTGGAGCGGCTGCTGGGCCGGCAGGTGGCCATCGAGTACAAGGTGGGCGGCGGCGGCGCCCTCTGCTGGAGCGAGCTCGTCCGCAGCCGGCCCGACGGCTCGGTGGTGGCGGGGATCAACCTGCCCCACATCATCCTCCAGCCCCTGCAGCAGCAGACGGGCTACCGCACCGAGCAGATCGAGCCGGTGGTGCTCTTCCAATCGACCCCCCTGGGCCTGGCGGTGCCCGCCTCGAGTCCCTACAAGACCCTGGAGGAGTTCATCGCCGCGGCCAAGGCAAACCCCGGCGCCATCACCGTGGGCGGCTCGGGGACCTTCTCCGGGCACCACGTGGCCACGGTGCGGCTGGAGAAGCTGGCGGGGATCGACCTGACCTACGTCCCCTTCAGCGGCGCCGCCCCCCAGATCACCGCCTTCCTGGGCGGGCACGTGGCGGCGGTCTTCGCCAACTCCAACGACCTGGTCAAGTACCGGGACCGGATCCGGGTGCTGGGCATCGCAGCCGACCAGCGGTTCCCGGGGCTGCCCGACGCCCCCACCTTCAAGGAGCAGGGTATCGACCTGGTCGAGCGGATCGACCGGGGGGTGGGGGTGCCGGCGGGAACGCCGCCGGAGATCATCGCCGAGCTGGAGCAGGCGTTCCTGACCATCGCCCGGGATCCCGCGATCCGCGCCCAGATGGAGGCGCAGGGCTTCGTGCCCCTGGCCATGGGCCACGACGAGAGCAAGGCCTACATCGAGCAGGTGCGGGCCACCTACCAGGCCCTCTTGCCCGACCTGCAGCAGTAGGCCCTTCGTAAGCCCTGCGTGAGGCGGGAGGGGAGCGTCCGGCGGGACGCGCTGGACGTCCTCGACGTCTCGAACGTCCTGGACGTCCTCAACGTCCCGAACGTCATAGACGTCCTGGGCGTCCTGGGAAGGAGGAACCGGGAGGAGGCAGCGGCATGAAGCGGGATGCGGCGGCGGGAGCCGGCCTCGTCCTCCTCGGGCTCGTCGCCCTGGCCGGCGCCCCGCCCCGGGCCCCGGTGGCGGGCGTGATGGG
>DATCLH010000206.1:0-3611 GCA_036564035.1 Thermaerobacter sp. | reverse complement strand
CGCAAGCTGATCTGGCGCTCGACCCACCCCTTCTTCGAGCCCGAGACCGACGACGAGGTCCGCGGCCAGGTGGATCACGTGGTCTTCGTGGAGGGCCTGGTGGAGCACCGGGGGACGTGGTTCCTCTACTACGGCATGGCCGACTCCCGGATCGGCGTGGCCACGTACCGGCCGGCGTGAGGTGACGCCCGTGGAACGCGAAGCCTCGCCCCTTGCCAAGCCGCCGGCCGGCGCCGGGTCCCCGGTGCCGGCCCCCGCCTTTTCCCCCGCCGGCTCGGCCACCGGGACCACCAGCCGTGCCGGCGTACCGTCCGGCCCCGCGGTGCCCGCCATGCCCGCGGGGCGCCCCCGGCCGGCTGGCGCCGTCCGGCCGGCCGGGGCCGGCCAGCAGGCGCGAACCAGCTGGACCTGGCGGGCCGGGCCGGCTTTCCTGCTGGGGGTCAACTACTGGCCCAGCCGCCAGGGCGTCGAGATGTGGCGGGACTGGCAACCCGAGGCCATCGCCGCCGAGCTCCAGGCCCTGGCCGCCACGGGGTGCCGGGTGGTCCGGTTCTTCCTCCGGTGGTCCCACTTCCAGCCGGAGGAGGACCGCGTCGATCCCGTCGCCCTGGGCCGCCTGCGGCAATTCTGCGATCTCGCCCACGGCGCGGGCCTAGGCGTCATCCCGACCTTCTTCACCGGCCACATGAGCGGCGAGAACTGGGACGTCCCGTGGCGCCGGGGCCGCTGCCCCTATACCGACCCCGGCATGCTGCGAGCCCAGGTGCGGCTGGTGCAGGCGGTGGCGGCGGCCATCGGCGACCACCCGGCCCTCGTGGCGTGGGACCTGGCCAACGAGCCCGACATCTTCGTGCGGCCGCCGTCGCCCGACGCGGGGTGGCTGTGGTGCCGGCTGCTCTACCGAGAGCTCAAGGCGGCGACCCCCACCGTCCCCGTCACCCTGGGGATCCACGTGGCCTCCCTGGTGGACGACTGCGGCTTCCGGCCGGAGGACGTGGCCGAGGCCGCCGACTTCCTGTGCATGCACCTGTACCCGATCTACTCCCCCTGGTGCCCCGATCCGGTCGGGACGATCCGGCCCAACCTGCTGGTCCCCTTCGGCGACCGGCTGGTGGCCGCCATGGGCCGGCGGCCGGCGCTGGCCGAGGAGTTCGGCGGCACCACCCTGATGATGGCGCCCGAGCGGCACGGCCGGTACGTCAACGCGGTGCTGGGGAGCCTGTTCCTCCACGGCAGCCTGGGCGCCGTGGCCTGGTGCGGGCTGGATTTCACCTGCGCCGAAGACCTGCCCTATGACAGCACGCCCTACGAGGTGGCCTTCGGCATCCTGGACGCCGACGGCCGGCCCAAGCCCGCCGGGGAGGCCTTCGCCCGCTTCGCCCGGCTGCTGGAAAAGTTGCCGGCACCGCTCCACCCCCTGCCCCCCCGGGCGGCCATCCTGCTGCCCGAACGCTACTACGACAACGCCGACGCGGACATCACGCCCGAGCGCAACTTCGCCGTCCTGTTCAACGCCTTCGTGCTGGCCCGGCGGGCGGGGCTCGCCGTCGACCTGGTGCGCCCGGACGACGACTGGTCGGGTTACCGGCTCTTGATCGCCCCCTGCGTTCCCCGCCGCAACAGCCTCTCGAATCGCACCTGGAACCGGTTGCGCCGGTGGGTCGAAGCCGGCGGCACCCTGTACCTGTCCTACGACGGGGTTGCCCTGCCGGGCATGGAGGCGGTCTTCGGCGTGGCGATCCAGGATGCGTATCCCCGGGAGGCCGCGGATCCCGCCGGTGGGGCGCCGGGCGCCGGCCTGTGGGAGCTGGTTCTGGACGAACACGGCGCCGCCGGGGGCCTCGGCATAGGCCCCACGCCTGGCGGCTCCGGCAAGGTCCCCGGCAACTCGGGCCCTGCCCCTGGGGGATGGCAGGCCACCGGCCCGCAGGCCGCCGGGGCGTGGCAGGCCACCGGCCCGCAGGCCGCTGGGGCGCAGGCCGCCGGGGTGCAGGCCACCGGCGCGCCGGCCGCCGGGGCGTCCCGGATCGCCGCACCCGCCGGCCGCGTCGTGGGTCGCTACCGGCCGGCCTTTACTTCGATTCTCTCTCCGAACGCCGGAACGGCGGGGTCGGGCGTCCGCAAGCGGCTTGTGGCCCAGGCCCGCGGCGCTGCCGTGGTGGGGTGGATCCGGCCCGCCCTGGCGTCCCCCCGGGCCGAGGCCGAACAACCGGCAGCGCCGGAGGCCCGGGCCGCCGGGGCCGAGCCGGCCGTGTTCGTCCACCGTTGGGGCCGCGGGTGGGCCATGCTGGTGACCGACCCCCTGGAGTGGATGCTGGCCGGCATGCCCGGTGTCTACCGGGACGACGCCACCCACCAGCTCTACCGGCTGGCTGCCCGGCTGGCGGGGCTCGACGGCTCGTGGCAGGTGGACCACCCCGACGTGGAGGCCGGAATCCTGATGGCACCGGGGGGCGCGGCCCGGCCTGGCGCCACCGATTCCCCTGCATCCCCCGTGGCCGCCCCCTTCCCCGCAACGACCGGCGACGCCGACGGCGATGCCTACCTGGTGGTCGTCAGCCACCACCCGGCCCCCTTGCGGGTGACCGTGACGACGGCGGCGGCACGGTCCGCCACGGAGCCGGCCACGGCGGCGCCGGCCACGATGGTGCCGGCCGCGGCGCCACCGACCGCGACGGCGCCGGGCACAGCGGCACCTACCGCCACGGCGGCCACGGCGGCATCGGCCACGAGGCCACCGACCGCGACGGCACCGGCCACGGCAGCGCCGGCCACCACGACGCCGGCCACAGCGGCACCGCCCGCGACGGAACCGGCCCTCACGGCACCGGCCATGCCCGCCGCGGCCATGACGGCGCCAGCGCAAGACCGCGGCCACCCTCAGGCGGGTTCGTCCCCCGCGGCCCCCGAAGCCGCCCCCCAGGTCGCCAGCGGCGCCTTGAGGGCGGCCGGCGAAAGCCCGGCGACCCGTGCCGGGACCCTGGCGGCGCGGGCGGAGGGGGAAACCCCTCAAGAGCCCGGTCGGGAGGCGAAGGCCAGTGCGACGCCCCTGGGTACGCCAGCCTCAGGACCGAACGAACCGGCCCCGACCGGGGGGCTTACCGGCATCGCCCTGGTCGACGTGGTCACCGGGGAGCGGTACGTGGTCTCGGGGGAAAGGTCCCTGGGGCACCGGGTCGCCGGGCCGGGAGGGCCGGGAGATCGAGACCCTGCGTGCTGTTCCTCCGGCACCGGTGCCGTGGGTGCCGCAGGTGCCGTGTGGTATTTCGGCCCCATCGATCTTGAACCCGGCGGCTGGCGCGTCTTCCGGCTGGAAGGCATGGCGGCGCCGTGACACCGCGTCCCGGCGCCGCTGGCCCCGCAGGCCCGAGCCGCTCCAGCACAGGAACGCACCGGCCCCCCAAGGCCCGTGGGACGATCAGGCTCCGCCCGCCGGCCCTGTCGAACGGGGCCGGCGGCGGCCGAGCCGAGGGCGACGCGCCAGCAGGTCGACCAGGCGAACCAAGCTGTCGACACTGTGGGCCGGCGCCAGGACGTCGATGTAGGGCAAAGCCACCTGCATCCCTTGCGCCCGCGGCTCGTACCGAGGATCGCCAGCCAGCGGGTTCATC
>DATCLH010000205.1:0-4104 GCA_036564035.1 Thermaerobacter sp. | reverse complement strand
GAACTGGAGCGCCTCGACCCCAGCCGGCCCGTCCTGGAGCGGGTGGGAAGCCCGTCCTGGACCCGGGCCGGCGGCACCTGGCGCTATTTCCCGGCCGGCCACGACCCCGAGGGCAGGCACCTGGCCCGCCGGCTGGCGTGGATGCCCCACGTCACCGTGGTGTCCTCCCTGGGCTGGCCGGCCGCCGACCACACCGGCCAGGCGCAATTCGTACGGTATAGCACGGAGGTCTTGCGCCGGCGGCCCCATCCCGCCGGCGGCGGGTTCCTCTTCGCCCTCAACGATCCGCCGGGAGGACCCGCCTACGGCCTGTACACCGCCGAGGGCCGGCCGCGGGCGGCGGCCCGGGCGTGCCGGGAGGCCTGTGCGCCCGTTCGGCTGCTGCTGGGGACAAGACCCGGCCGCTGCCGGCCGGGACGGGCCTTCCGGCTGCCGGTCTGGCTGGTCAACGACCGGGACGAACCGGTGTCCGGCCGCTGGACGTGGCGCCTGCTGGCCGGAGGGCAGGTGCTGCAGGCGGACACCCTGGCCTGTGCCGCCGGGCCGCTGGATCTGGTGCCGGTGGGCTGGGTGACGGCCCGCTGGCCCCAGGAAGCCGTCGCCCTGCCGCCCACGACGGGCGGGGCCGAACCCGGCCCGCTGGCTGGAGGTGCCGGTTCCACCGCGGAGGACGGCCCCACGGGGAGCGCCGGGCCGGCCGCAGGGGCTGCCTTGCGGCTGGTGCTCGAGCTGCAGGCGGGCGGCCGGGTCGTCCGCGTAGAGTACCCGCTGCCGGGTTGGCTGCCGGCTCGGCAGGGCGCCGAAGGCCCCGGGAACCAGGGGGGTGCCGCTGCCGCCACCGGCCGGGAGGTGGAACCGGGCGGGGGGCGGGATGCCCGCCCGGGGGAGCGGTCCCCGCGGGCCCCGGCGGGCCGCTGGGACGGCGGGAACCCGGTGCGCCTCCGGTTCGTCTGAAGGGCTGGGCGGCCGCCGCACGATGCCGCACGATTCCCATTGACGCCGCCCGCAGCCGGACTATGCTGGAATTCCGGAAGCGACCGGTGTGGGAGGGAGAACCGTGACGTACCTGGATCCGGCGGCCACGGTCATCGGGGCGCCGGCGTGGCCCGTATGGCTCTTGCGCGGCCTGGAGGCGGCCGTGGTGTTCGTGGTCGTCTACAACCTGGCCGTCTACCTGGGCGGGCTGCGCAATCCCCGTCCGGTTCCCCGGACGGCACCGCGGACCCGGTTCGCGGTGCTGATCCCTGCCCATAACGAGGAGGCCGTGATCGGGCCCCTGATCGAGAGCCTCTGGCGGCAGGCGTACCCCCGGCACCTCTTCGACGTCTTCGTCATCGCCGACAACTGCACCGACGGCACCGCCGCTGCCGCTCGGGCGGCCGGGGCCCACGTCTGGGAGCGGTTCGACGACCGGCGCCGGGGCAAGCAGTACGCCGTGGCCTACGCCCTGGAGCGCATCGCCAGCCTGGGCCGCCGCTACGACGCGGTGGTGATGTTCGACGCCGACAACCTGGTCCAGCCCAACTTCCTCCAGGTGATGAACGACCACCTGGCGGCTGGGGAGAAGATCATCCAGGCCTATGTGGACGCCAAGAACCCCGACGACAGCTGGGTGTCGGCCGCCTTCGCCTTCAGCTTCTGGATGAGCAACCGGTGGCGGCTGCAGGCCCGGCACAACTGGGGGCTGTGCGGCGCCCTGGCGGGGACCGGGATGTGCATCGCCTGGGACGTGCTGGAGCGGGTGGGGTGGGACGTCCACACCCTGACGGAAGACCTGGAGTTCTCCGCCAAGGCGCTGGCCCACGGCTACGTGACCACCTTCGCCCGGGAGACCCGGATCTACGACGAGAAGGTCACGGGCTTCGTCGCCTCCTGCCGCCAGCGGATCCGCTGGGCCCGGGGCAACGTCCAGGTCATGCTGATCCACGCGCCCCGGCTGCTGTGGGCCGGCCTGCGCCAGCTGGACCCGGTCAAGTTCGAGTTCGTCTTCGACCTGACGCGGCCGCTGCACCTGCTGCTCACCGCCGTGGCCTCCTTGCTCACGCTGGTGGCGGGCCCGGCGCTGGCCCAGTGGGGCTGGGTGCCCTTGCCGGAGTGGCCCATCCGCTTGACGGCCCTGTTCGCCGTGGTGGGACCGCTGCTGGTCCTGGTGCTGGACCGGTTGCCGCTGCGGCCGTACCGGTTCATCCCCTTGCTGCCCCTCTTCCAGTACTCGTGGATCGTCCTGGTGCTGTGGGCGCTGCTGACGCCGAGGAACCGGCAGTGGGTGCCCACCGTCCACACCCGGGCGGTGCGGCTGGGGGAGCTGTCCCACTGATCGCCCACCGGGGTGCCGCCACCGCTGCGTTACAATAGCGGCGTGAACGGCCATCGCGACGGAAACGGCGGCGGGAAGAAGGGGCGCCGGTTGACAGCGGGATCCGACAACCCGACCGGGCAGCCGGCGGGGGGCGGGCGCGGCCCAGGGACCTCAAGGCCCCTGCCGGCCGGGGCCGCCTACCGGGAGCTGCTCCGGCCCCACCGGCGCCAGGCGGTGCTGGCCGTGATCCTGCTGCTGATCCGCTCGGGCCTTGATTTGGGCATCCCGCAGATCTTCCGCTGGTTGCTGGACGTGGCCATCCCGTCGGGGGACCTCGGCCGGCTGGCTTCCGGGGCGCTGGTGTCCCTGGGCCTGGTGACGGCCCGGGCGGCGGTCCACTACGCCGCGGTCTACGTGTCCTTCGACCTGACCCAGCGGGTGGTGCACGACCTGCGGGTCCGCCTGTTCCGCCACATCGAGTCCCTGCCGCTGGCCTTCTTCCATCGGGAACGCCAGGGGGCCGTGGTCTCCCGCCTGACCAACGACATGGGCGCCATCGAGCGGTTCGTCCAGGCGGTCTTCGCCCGGCTGGCCGGGGAGTTCGGCGGGGTGCTGGCCGTGGTGGGCACCGTGGTGGCCCTGCAACCGGGCCTCGGGGTGGCGCTGGTCCTGCTCCTCCCCGTGGCGGCGGGCTGGTTCTACCTGCAGACCGTGCGCATTCGCCGGCTGAGCCGCGAGATCCAGGCCCAGGCGGGATGGCTCGGGGCGCTGGCGACGGAGGTCGTGGGGGCGATGCCCACGGTCAAGGCCTACGGCGGCGAGCCCCATGAGGCCGAGCGCTTCGCCCAGGCCAGCCGGCGGTACCGGGCCCTCAACATGGAGCGCCGCCGGTTCATCGGGCGGATGGAGAGCGGCGCCGACCTGATGGGCAACCTGGGCCTGCTGCTGCTCTTCTTCGCCGGCGGCTACCTGACGATCCAGGGCACCCTGAGCCCCGGCCGGCTGGCGGCCCTGGTCCTCTACCTGCGGATGATGCTGGCGCCCCTGCGGAGCCTGGTGAACTTTCACCTGATCCTCCAGGAGGGCCTGGCGGCCATGGAGCGGGTCCAGGAGGTGCTGGCCCTGCCCGCCGAGGGGGACCGGGCAGCGGGCGATGCGGTGACGGCCCGGGCGTCGACTGCGCCGGGCCCGCGGGTGGCCGGTTCGTCCCCGTCGCGGGCGCCGGCCCTGCGGGCGGCCGGGGCGACCGGCCGGGGGGCGGCCCTATCGTTCGACCGCGTCCGCTTCCGCTACCGGCCGGAGGGCCCGCTCGTCCTGCGGGACGTCACCCTGCAGGTGGAACCCGGCGAGCGGCTCGCCCTGGTGGGCCCCTCCGGGGCCGGCAAGACGACCCTGCTCCACCTGGTGCCGCGGTTCTTCGATCCCGAGGCCGGGGTGGTGCGCCTGGACGGGCGCGACGTGCGCACCCTCCCCCTGGCGGACCTGCGGCGGCAGATGGCCTGGGTGATGCAGGACCCGGTGCTCTTCTCCGGGACCGTGGCGGAGAACATCGCCTACGGGTGCCCGGACGCCACCCCGGAGGCCATCCGCTGGGCGGCCGAGCAGGCCAATGCGGCCGGCTTCATCGCGGCCCTTCCCCAGGGGTACGACACGCCGGTGGGCGAGCGGGGGGTGCGCCTCTCGGGCGGGCAGCGCCAGCGGATCGCCATCGCCCGGGCCCTGTTGCGCCGGCCCCGGCTGCTGCTCCTGGATGAGGCCACCTCGTTCCAGGACGCCGAGTCGGAGGAGCGGATCCACGAGGCCCT
>DATCLH010000204.1:0-2071 GCA_036564035.1 Thermaerobacter sp. | reverse complement strand
TGTCCTGGGCGGGCCCGGGTTTTCTGGGGCTGGACGGGCCGGAGCCGGCGGCCGCGCTTGAGCCTTCCGGGACGAACACGCCCCCGACGGGGCCTGGTTTCCGGGCGGGCCGTCGTTCCGGCTCACGGAGGGGGGAGGGGGCAGCGGGTCCGCCAGGCGGCGTGGGCTCCCACGGCCCGGTTGGCGAACCCTGCGGCGCTTCCGGCGTCCCGGTCCAGGCTTTCCGCGACGGGCCGGGGCGGGCCGCCACCAGCCGCCGCACCGGCGCCAGTCGCCGCACCGGCGACAGCCGCCACACCGCCGCCAGCCGCCGCACCGGCGACAGCTGCCGCACCGCCGCCGGGATGAGCCCCCGCAGGCGCAACCGCCCATCCCAGCCCAGCCGGCGCGCCGCCACGTCGGCGGGCAGCAGCAGGGCCGCCAGTAACAAAAGGATCGGCCAGAGGGGGCGCCGCCCGGGCGGCGGTGGCAGGCCCGACGGGTCCAGGGCCGCCGGCAGGCCGAAGTCCTCCCACGCCCAGAAGCGGCCGCCCGTCACCGCGGCCACCGCCTCCAGCACCGCCCTGCCGGATCCGTCGGGTGCTCCGGGCAGCAGTTCCGCCGGATAGGGGACGGCGACGGTGGTGGTGAGGACCCGGTCCGGCTCGGCTTCCACCACCACGGGGTGGACCCCGGCCTTCGCCACCGGGACCATGGCCTGGGATTGCCCCGCCCCCACCGGCCGCAGGGGCGCCGCCGCCTCCCCGATCCGCACGCGCCCGGCCGGAGGCGGCGAGCCGTAGACCGTCACCGCCACCAGGCCCGAACCGGTGGGGCGGGCTTCGACCCGCCACGGGGTGGCGCCCCGGCCTTCCTCGTGAGCACCGCCTCCGCCCTGCGGGCGCTCAAGGCCCTCCCGACCCCCAGAGCCCGCCGTCGCCGCCGGCCCGGCGCCGGCCGGACCGCTGCCCCCACCGGGTCCCGTTCCTTCCCCGGCGAGCCAGTCGGCCACGTTGGCCCAGAGGCGGGCGTAGGGGCGGGGTTCTTCCAGCCAGGCCGCCACGCCGGGGCCGGCCGTGGGACCGGTCCAGGCCACCGCCCGGCCGAGGCCGTAGTACCAGGCGGCCAGCACCGGGTCGCCGTCGGGTCCGGTCAGCAGGACCTCGGCCCGGTCCTTGGGGCTGGTGAGCACGTACCCGCCCAGGGGCGGCAAGGTGATGTCGCCAGGGCCGCGGCCACCCCCGTTCCCCGGCGGCGCGGAACCCCTCGCCCCGGATCCCGCCGGCCCGAGACCCGCCAGCAGGGCGCCCGGCCCGCCGGCCGCGCCCAACGCCGTGACGGTGGGGAGGAAGGGCTCGTCGACGACCAGGGGCCGGGCCTTCAGGACCGCGTCCCGCACAAGCAGGGAAGGCAGCTGGCCGGGGTCGCGGGCCACGTACATGGCACCGCCCCCGTGCCGCGCCAGCTGGTCCAGGACCCCCAGGTCGGCGTCGGGACCGATGGCCACCGTCGACAGGGTGATCCCTGCGTCCCGGAAGGCCTCCGCCGTCCCCGTCACGTCAAAGGGTTCGGAAACGCCGTCGGTCAGGGCGATGACGTGCCGGACGTCCGCCTCGACGCCCTTCATGAGGTTCAGGGCCGCGGCGAGCCCGGCGCCCAGGGACGTCCCCCCGCCGGCCTGGGCCGGAAAGGCGGCCAGCACCTGGTCGGGGTCGGTGACCGGCTCGGGGTTCCGGGTCACGAAGGCCTGCTGGTCGAAGAGGACGACGCCCAGCCGGTCGAAGGGGGTGAGCAGCTGGGCCACCCGCCGGGCGGCTTCCACCGCCATGGCCAGTTTGGTGCCCTCCATGCTGCCCGAGCGGTCGATGACCAGGGTCAGGGCCACGGTGGGCAGGTTCTTCCGCGCCCGGACGTCGGTGTGGACGGGCAGGGCCCGCTCCACGGGGGTTCCCGCGTAGCCCCCCGGCCCGAAGGTGTCGGGCATGCCGGCCAGGGCCAGGCCGCCGCCCAGGTCCCGGACGAACCGCTCCAAGTCGGCCATGGCCCCTTCGCCCAGCGCGGGGGCGGGCACGTTGTCCAGGATGACGGCGCC
>DATCLH010000203.1:0-1855 GCA_036564035.1 Thermaerobacter sp. | reverse complement strand
CGGCCGGCCGGAGCCGGCACCCGCCGCCCGCCGCCGGCCACGCCGGGTCAGCCCTGCAGGAAGCCGCGCCGGCCCCGCCGGATCGGCCCGGCAGGAAGAGGGGCGCGGCGGGGCGAACCAGGGCGGATGTTTGCCGGAGGTGGCCACCTTGCCCGTCGCCGTCTACGTCGTCGCCGTCGTCGCCTGGCTCTACTTCGTCTCCCTGGACATGCTGGCCACCGGGCTGCCCCTGGCCCTGGCCGCCGCCGGTGCGGGCGGCGGGTGGATCGGCTTCCTGGCGGGCTGGATGGGCCTGGCGGCCATGATCCAGCGCCCCCTGCTGGCCGCGTGGGGCGACCGCCGGGGCCACGGCCCGCTGCTGCTGCTGAGCCTGGCGGCCAACCTGGCCGGCGCCCTGCTCTTCGCCGCGGCACCGCATCCCCTGACCCAGCTCGTGGCCCGCACCCTGCAGGGCACGTCCCTGGCCGGCCTGGTGGTGTCGAGCCAGGCCCTGATGGCCGCCCTGGCCCCGCCCGCCCGGCGGGGGCGCGCCCTGGCCCTGCAAGGGCTGGCCGACACCGGCGGCGTCCTGGCCGGGACCAACCTGGGCGAGTGGGCCTGGAATCACCTGGGACGAACCGGCCTGTTCGGCGGCACGGCGGCCGTGGTCGGCCTGGCCCTTGTGGTGGCGGTCGCGGCCCGGCCCTGGCCCCGCCTGCCGGCCGGGGAGCGGGGCCCCCGGCGCCGGATCGCCCGTGCCAGCGACGCGGCCCTGGAAGACCCGGCGCCGCCCGACGACGCCGGCCGGCCCCAAGCGGCCGAGCCACCGCCCCTGGGCGGAAGGGAGGCGGGCCGCTGGCCGCTTCCCGCGCCCTTTCTGATCCTGGGGACGTTGACGGGGATGATCTTCGGCGCCGCCCTCAACCTGACCGTCCTCCACGCCCAGGCGGCGGGCTTTCGCGCCGGCGGGTGGCTGGCCGTCTTCGCCCTGGTGGCCATGGCCGCCCGGTACGCCACAGGCGCGATCATCGACCGGGACGGCCACCGGCCCGCCGTGGGCGGCGCCGGGGGCGGGGCCGGGGGCGGCGCTGCGGCAACGGCCGCCGGCCCGGGCGGCCGCATCCGGGGCCTCCTGGGTTCCAGCTTCGGCCTGATGGCCGCCGGCGAGACCCTGCTGGCCCTGGCCGCCTCCCCGGCCGCAGCCTACGGCGCCGCCATCATCCTGGCCGCCGGGTACGGGATCGCCCACACGGTCCTGGTCGCCGCCGCCGTAGGCGGGGCTCCCGCCTCCCGGCGGGGCGTGGTCGCCGCCTGGCTGGCCAACACCATCGATTTTGGGGTGGGCGCCGGGCTGGCCGTGCTGGGGTGGGTCCTGGAGCTCTGGGGTTTTGGGGGGATGTACGGGGTGCTGGCGGTTGCCGGCCTGTTCGGGCTCGGCCTGGGCCTGGCCAGCGGCCGGGCTACCGTGCGGCGCCGGGCGACTTGACCGGGCACCCTGCACGCCGGCCATGGCCCGCCCCGGTGCCTGCGGCTGCAGAGCGCCCCCCGCTCCCGCCGGACGGCGTCCCGCCGGCCCGGCACCTGCCGCCCGGGCCACCGTCCTTGCTCCCTGACAGCGCCCGGCTCGGCCGCTCAGGCTCGCCGAGCCGGGCTGCGGGCCGGGCGCGCCATGCGCCGGGGCGGCCGGGCGCCGTCTCACCGTGGGGCGCCGGGCGCCGGCTCCGCCGCAGGGCGCCGGGTACCTGTCCCGGCCGCCCGGGCGGCAGCGCGGCTCCTTTTCCCTTCAGCTCCAGAGGGCCTGGGCCTCGGCCAGGAAGGCCCCGTAGCGGGCGACCACCTCCTGCCGCAGGGCGCGGTGGGCCGGTTCGTCCAGGGA
>DATCLH010000202.1:0-8856 GCA_036564035.1 Thermaerobacter sp. | reverse complement strand
ATGTTGAGGTTGCGCTCCATGTAGCGGTGGGCCTCCCGCACCTGATCCCAGGGGAAGACCCGGTCGATGACCGGGCGGATCCGCCCGCTGGCCAGCTTGGGCAGCACCCGCACGGCGAACTCCCGGGTCAGCTGGGCCTTGTAAGCCGGGCTGCGGGAGCGCAGGGTGGTGCCCGTCACCTGCAGCCGCTTCGCCATGATCCGGCGCAGGTCGAACCGGTCCAGGACGCCGCCGCCCATGGTGGCGATCAGCACAAGCCGCCCGTCGACGGCCAGGCAGTCCAGGTTTTGCTCCCAGTAGGGGGCGCCGACGAAGTCCAGGATCAGATCGACCCCCCGCTCCCCGGCGGCCTCCCGCACCGCCGGAGCGAAGGGTCCCAGCTTGTAGTTGATCGCCACCTCTGCCCCCAGGGTGCGGCAGGCCTCCAGCTTGGGCTCGGTGCCGGCCGTGACGGCGACCCGGGCGCCGGCGTCCCGGGCCAGCTGGATCGCCGCCGTCCCCACCCCGCTGGCGCCGGCGTGGATCAGGACCCACTCGCCGGCCTCCAGCCGCCCGATCCAGAAGAGGGTCTGGTAGGCGGTGAGGAAGGCTTCGGGGATGGCCGCCGCCTCCTCGAAGGTGAGGTTGGGCGGGATTGGCAGGGCCATGGTGGCCGGCACGGTGACGTACTGGGCGTAGCCGCCGCCCGGCAACAGGGCGAAGACCCGGTCGCCCACCTGCCATCCCTCGCAACCCTCGCCCAGGGCCACCACCTCGCCGGCGGCTTCCAGGCCCAGCAGCGGGCTGGCCCCCGGCGGCGGGGGATAGAGGCCCCGCCGCTGGAGGATGTCGGCCCGGTTGAGGGCCGTGGCCCGAACCCGGACCAGCAGCTCCCCGGGGCCGGGCTCGGGGTCGGGGAATTCGCCCAGCACCAGGTTCTCGGCGCCACCCGGTTGACGAACCAGAACGGCCTTCATCGGCTCCCATCGCCTCCCCTTCCCTGGGGACCTCGCCTCTTGCCCGGGGACCTCGCCTCCCCGTTCCTTGGGGCCCGGCGGCCGGGGCCGGCGTCAGGTCCCGCGGAAGACCCGGCCATGGCCGGCGGCCACCAGCCGCCCGTCGGGGCGGCGGCGGACCTCCAGCCGGTAGAGGCCGGTCCGCCGCCCGCAGTGTTCCTCCCACGCCTCGGCCACCAGCCGGTCCCCGGGCCGGGCCGGGGCGACGTAGTGCAGGGCCACGTGCAGGGCGACGGCGGGCACGCCGTGGCTGTTGGACGCCGCCGCATGGGCCGCGTCGGCCAGGGCGAAGACGGCGCCGCCGTGCCCGGCGCCGTGGAAGTTGGCCATCTCGGGCCGCAGCGTCATGCCCAGGCGGGCGTAGCCGCGGCGCAGCTCCTCCAGCTCGATCCCCAGCAGCCGGCAGAAGGGGTCGGCGGCGATGCGGGCCCGCCACCCCGGGGGCACGGCGTCCGGGCCGGCCGCCCCGGCCTCCGCCGCGCCGGGCGCCGGCGGGCCGTCACCGGCCGGGGCGGGGCCGCCGCCGGGTCCCCTCTCCGCCCTGCTCACCCCGTCACCTGGCGGCGATCGACCACCCGCACCGCCTTGCCCTCACTGCGGGGCACCGAGCCGGGTTCCACCAGCCGGACGGTGACCTGCAGGCCCAGGGCACCGGCCAGCCGGTCGGTGACCGCCTCCTCCAGCTGCCGGGCCGCATCGGAGGCGGGGTCGAAGCCACCCCAGGCGGCGGCCACGGCGGGTGCCGGCTCCACCCACACCTCGATGCGGTCCAGGGAGCGGCCGCGGTCGACCACGATCTGGTAATGGGGCGCCAGCTCGGGGACCTGGAGCAGCTGGTACTCCACCTCCGAGGGGAAGACGTTGACCCCCCTGACGACCAGCATGTCGTCGACCCGGCCCTTGATGCGGCTCATCCGCACCAGGGTGCGGCCGCAGCGGCAGGGCTCGGGGTAGAGGGCCGCGATGTCCCCGGTGCGGTAGCGGATCACCGGGAAGGCCTCCTTGGTCAGCGACGTGAAGACCAGCTCCCCGAACTGGCCGGGCGGCAGCGGCTCGCCCGTCTCGGGGTCGACCACCTCCGGCAGGAAGTGGTCCTCGTTGATGTGCAGGCCGTCCTTGGCCTCCCGGCACTCGTTGGCCACCCCCGGGCCGATCACCTCGCTGAGCCCGTAGATGTCGACGGCGTCGATGCCCAGGCGCTCCTCCAGCTGGTGCCGCAGCGATTCCGACCAGGGCTCGGCCCCCAGGATCCCGTAGCGCAGGCTGGTGGACCGCCCGTCGATGCCGTGTTCCTCCATGTAATCGGCCAGGTTGAGCAGGTAGGAGGGGGTGCAGCAGATGCCGTGGGGTTTGAGGTCCTGGATCAGCAGGACCTGCCGGGCGGTGTTGCCGCCGGAGGCGGGCACCACCGTGGCGCCGGCCCGCTCGGCCCCCGCGTGCAGGCCCAGGCCGCCGGTGAAGAGGCCGTAGCCGTACGCGTTGTGCAGGATGTGGCCCGGTTCCCCGCCGGCCATGCAGAAGCAGCGGGCTACGCACTCGGCCCAGACCTCCAGGTCGTGGCGGGTGTAGCCCACCACCGTGGGCTTGCCCCTGGTGCCCGAGGAGGCGTGGATGCGGGCGACCCGCTCCAGGGGCTCGGCGAACAGGCCGAAGGGGTAGTGGTCCCGCAGGTCCTGCTTGGTCATGAAGGGCAGGCGGGTCAGGTCCTCCAGGTGGCGGATGTGGTCCGGGGTGAGCCCCCGCTCCTCCATCCGCCGGCGGAAGAGGTCGACCCGGTGATAGGCCCGCTCCACCGTGGCCTTCAGCCGCTCCAGCTGCAGGCGCCGCAAGGTCTCCCGGGACGCCATCTCCACATCCCGGTCCCAGATCATGGCGATCCCTCCCGTGGGGCCGCCGCCCCAGGGCGGCCGGCCGTTCCGTGCGCATCCCCCGGGGAGTTCCACGCCCGGGGGGATCGCCCCTGCCCGCCGCGCCGGCGTCCTCCGCCGCCTGCCAGGCCGCCCAGTCGGCCGGGGTGTTGACGTTGACCAGGCAGGCCAGGGTGGGGTCGACCCGGCGGAGGCGGTCCTCCTCGACCCACCGCACCCGGACGCCCGGGGAGTCCAAGAGGGCCCGCAGGGGGCCACCTCCTGCCTCCAGCAGCCGGCCGGCCAGGGGGGCGAGGCGGCGGGCGTAGACGGCCAGCAGCGGTTCCGGGCGCCCTGCCCGCAGGGGGACGACGGCGTCGGCCGGTTCGTCCCCCGGGGCGGCGAGGGCCTCGGTCAGGAGGAAGCGGGCGACGGCGGGGGTGAGACCCGGCATGTCGCAGGCCACGAAGAGGCCGTAGGGGTACGCCATGGCCTCCAGGCCGGCGTGGAGCCCGGCCAGCGGCCCCTGGCCCGGGTGGCGGTCCAGGACCAGGGGCCAGCCCAGGGCGCGGTACCGGCCGGGCGGCCGGTCGACCACCAGGACCTGGGCGCAGGTGGTGGCCAGGGTGCGGGCGATGCGGTGCAGGAGGGGGCCGTCGGGGGTGGGGAGTAGGGCCTTGTCCCGGCCCATGCGGCGGCTCTGCCCGCCGGCCAGGACGATGCCCGCCGCGGGCAGGAGGGTCGAACCGGTGCGGGCGTCCATGGGAGCGCCTCCTTCGGGCCCCCGGGGCGATCCCCGGCGGGACGGGGTGCCGGCCGGGAGCCTGCCGGGAGCCTGCCGGGAGCCCGCCGGGGGACCTGGCCCGGACGGGCCGCTCGGCCGTCCGGGTCCCCGGCGTCCGGGCCTCCGGGTTGAAGTCCTGGGGACTTTTGGTAGACTTAACGTAAGGCATCGGCGGGCGCGGCACAAGCCGCCCGGCCCGCCGGGCGGCCCCGGCGGAGGATCCGGCCGGGGTCGGGACGGCGGGCGCCAACCCCACGCCGCACCGGGCAAGCAAGGCGGACACGCCGCATAGACCTCTGGGGGAGGGGAAGGCGGTGCAGGCGGTGCGGACCAGCACGGTCCGCCGGCGGGTGCAGCGCTGGGAAGCGGGGCGCTCCCGGTGGACCGACGACGTGCTGGTGACGGAAGAGCCCCTAGAGATCCGCTTGCGGCCGGCCGGTCAGGAGGAACCGGTCCGCGTCGCCGTGACCATGCGGACCCCGGGGCATGACTTCGAGCTGGCAGGCGGGTTCCTCTTCACCGAAGGCCTCCTCGACGATCCCCACCAGATCGCGGCCATCAGCTATTGCACCGACCCCGAGGTGGACGGCGACCAGCAGTACAACATCGTCAACGTGTGGCTGCGGCCGGGGGTGCGGGTCGAGCCCCGCACCGTGGAACGCAACTTCTACACCACCTCCAGCTGCGGCGTCTGCGGCAAGGCGTCCCTGGAGGCGATCCACAGCCGGGGGGCGTGTGCCCTGCCCCAGCCGGCCGGGGCCGTCGTCCGGCCCGGGGTCCTGGCGTCCCTGGGGGAGACCCTGCGCCGGCGCCAGGCCCTGTTCGACCGGACCGGGGGATTGCACGCCGCGGCCCTGTTCGACCTGGAGGGCCGGCTGCTGGAGTTGCGGGAGGACGTGGGGCGGCACAACGCCACCGACAAGCTGATCGGCCATTTCTTCCTGCAAGGCCGGACGCCCCTGGCCGACACCATCCTGATGGTCAGCGGCCGGGCCAGTTTCGAGATCGTGCAGAAGGCGGTGGTGGCCGGGATTCCCGTGGTCGTCGCCGTCTCGGCCCCCTCCAGCCTGGCCTGCGATGCGGCCCGGGAGTTCGGCCTGACCCTGATCGGCTTTGCCCGGGGCGACCGGTTCAACGTCTACACCGGCGCTTCCCGGGTGGGCGACCCGGCGGCGACCCCGGCCTGACCCGGGCCCGCAGCCGGCGCCGGGGCGATCCGGCCGGGCGCTCCCTGCATGGCGGCGGCGCCCGTGGGCCCCATGGCCCCGGCCGCTGGCAAACGGCGATCCGGTGGTGAAAGGGCCGTGATCTCCCTCGAAGAAGCCTTCGCCACGCTCCTCGAGGCCGCCGCCCCCCTGGGGACGGAGCGGGTCCCGGTGGTCCGGGCGGCGGGGCGCATCGCCGCCGAACCGGTCGTCGCTCCCGGTCCGGTTCCGGTGGCCCCCCGGGTGATGATGGACGGTTACGCCTGCCGGGCGGTGGATCTGGCCGGTGCCCGGGCGGAGCGGCCGGTCCACCTGCGACTGACGGGCCGGCGCTGGGCCGGAGGCTCGGCAGGGGCCGGGTCCGACGGCCCGGACCCGGGCCCGCGGGCCGCCGGTCCTGACAGCCAAGGGGACGCCGTCGGCGCCGGGGAGGCGTGGCAGGTGGCGACGGGGGCCCTGTTACCCCCGGGAGCCGACGTGGTGGTGCCGGTGGAGGGGGCCCGCCGGCAGGGGAACGGGATCCAGGTGGCGGCGCCCCTGCCGCCGGGGCGCCACGTGGCACCGCCCGGGGAGGACGTTGTGGCGGGCCAGGTCCTGGTCGAAGCCGGCCAGCGCATCGGCCCGCGGATCGCCGGCCTGCTGGCGGCGGCCGGGGTGGGCTGGGTGACCGTGTGGCGCCGGCCCCGGGTGCTGCTGGTGGCCACCGGCGACGAGCTGGTGCCCGCCGGGCGGTGGTCGCCGGCCCGCCACCCCGCCGCCGTGCCCAACAGCAACCTGCTGGTCCTGGCCGCGGCCTTGGAGGAACTGGGTCTTCTGGTGGAGGCCGGCGGGATCCTGCCCGACGATCCGGCGGCCCTGGAAGCGGGCCTGAGCCGGGCGGCGGCGTCGGGCGCCGACGTGGTGCTGACCACCGGGGGCGTATCCGTGGGACCCCGGGACCGGGTGGCCCGGACCTGGCTGCGCCTGGGCGCCCGCCGCCTCCTGGGGCGGATCGACGTCAAGCCCGGCGGTCCCTTCTTCGCCGGCCGCCTGGGCCGCCAGTGGGTGGTGGGGCTGCCCGGCAGCCCGGCGGCGTGCCTGGCGGTGTTCGAGGTCCTGGTCCGCCCGTTCCTCTTGCGCCTGGCCGGCCGGCGAGCCATCGCCCGGCCGGTGGTGCCGGCCCGGCTGGCCGCGCCCTGGCCCAAGGGAGGCGGCCGGGCCCGGCTGCTCTGGGCCCACCTCGACCGGCAGGCGGGCACCGTCGAACCGCGGGTCCCCGCGGCCGGGCGGCTGGTGGCCATCGGCCACAGCAACGCCCTGCTCTACGGGCGGCCGGGGGAACCGGTCCCCGCCCCGGGGTCGCTGGTCGGCGTCCTCGATCTGGAGGCGCCCGACGACCGGCCCTGGCTCGCCTGGTTCGACGCCCGATCCCCCACCGGGCCGGCCGGTCCCCGGCGGCCGCCCATCGTCGCCGTCACCGGCCGGTCGGGCAGCGGGAAGACCCAGGCGGCGGCCGGGCTCGTCGCCCTGCTGGCGGCCCGGGGCCACCGGGTACTGGCGGTGAAGCACACGGCCCACGGCTTCCAGCTGGACCGGCCCGGGTCGGACAGCCAGCGGTTGGGGGAGGCGGGAGCGGCGGCCGTGGGCCTCGTCGGGCCGGGCGAGGTCGCCTTGCGCCACCTGGACCCGGGCACCTCCCCAGGCCACCCGCCCGGTGACGAGGAGGCCGCCGGTCCCGGCTGGACCGCCTGGGTGGAGCGGCTGGCCGACGCCGCCGCGTGCCTCGGCCCGCCGCCGGACCTGGTCCTGGTGGAAGGCGGCGCGGGCAGCGGCTGGCCCGAGATCGTGGTCGGCGAGCCCAAGGCCGCCCCGAGGGGGGAGGTGATCGACCGCCTGCCGCCGGGGTTCGACCGCCGGCGGCTGGCCGTGACGGCAGCGGCCCTGGAGGAGTGGTTGCGACGGGCGAAGACGGGATGCGACGGGAAGGAGGGGTTGGGATGGCGGCCGAGTTGAGGCCGGCAGCGGATCACCAGCCGGCGGCCCCGGCCGATCCGGCCGGGCGGCGGCGCCGGTTCGACCCCCGCCACTGGGCGGGCTGGAAGCCCTACGGCCTGGGCGAACAGCGGCCGAACCACTACATGGAGATCCTCAAGACCATCTGGGAGAACCGGGACCAGCTGGGCTATGCCTGGCGGATCCTGCGGGACGGGTGCTGCGACGGCTGCTCGCTGGGTACCACGGGCATCCGCGACTGGACCATCGACGGCATCCACCTCTGCACCATTCGCCTGAAGATGCTGCGGCTGAACACCATGCCCGCAGTCGACCCGCGGGTGCTGGAGGACCCGGCCTCCCTGCGCCGGATGACGAGCCGCCAGCTGCGGGAGCTGGGCCGCCTGCCCTACCCGATGGTCTGGCGCAAGGGCGAGCCGGGCTACCGGCGGGTGTCCTGGGACGAGGCCTTCGACCTGGTGGCCGGCCGGATCCGGTCCACGGTGGCCAAGGACCCCGACCGGCTCTACTTCTACATGACGTCGCGGGGCATGCCCAACGAGGCCTACTTCGCCTTCCAGAAGGTGGCGCGGTTCCTCGGGACCAACAACATCGACAACGCCGCCCGCATCTGCCACGCGCCCAGCACCTCGGCGCTGGCCAAGACCATCGGCTACGGCGCCACCACGGTCTCCTACAAGGACTGGATCGGCTGCGACCTGATCGTGCTGGTGGGGACGAACCTGGCCAACAACCAGCCCGTCACGACCAAGTACCTCTATGAGGCGAAGAAGGCGGGCACGCGGGTGGCCGTGGTCAACCCCTACAGGGAAGAGGGCCTCGAGCGCTACTGGGTTCCCTCCAGCGTGGAGAGCGCCCTCTTCGGCACCCGCATCATGGACGAGTTCTTCCCGATCAACCAGGGCGGCGACGTGGCCTTCTTCAACGGGGTCCTCAAGCACCTGATCGAGACCGACCGGCTGGATCACGCCTTCATCCGGGAGCACACCGCGGGCTTCGACGAGCTGGCCGCCTTTTTGCGGGAGCTGTCGTGGGAGGAGCTGGAGCGCTCGTCGGGCGCCCCGGCGGCGGAGATGCGCCGCTTCGCCGACCTCTACGCCTCGGCCCGCACCTCCATCACCGTCTGGAGCATGGGCGTCACCCAGCACCGCCACGGCACCCACAACGTGCTGGCCATCTCCAACCTGGCCCTGGCCCTGGGGCGGATCGGCAAACCCCATTGCGGCCTGATGCCCATCCGCGGCCACTCGGGCGTCCAGGGCGGGGCGGAGATGGGCGCCGTGCCCAACAGCTACGGCATGGGCCGGCCGGTGGGCGACCCGGCCACCATGGCGGCCATGCGGGCGATCTGGGGCTTCGACGTGCCGGACGAACCCGGCCTGACGGCCACCGCCGCCATCGACGCCATGTACCGCGGCGAGATCGACGTCCTCTACTCGGCGGGCGGCAACTTCCTCGAGACCCTGCCCGACCCGGCCTACGTGCGGGCGGCCCTGGAGCGGGTGCCGGTCCGCGTGTTCCAGGACATCGTGATCAACCCGATGATGCTGCTGGAGCCGGCCGACGTGAACGTCATCCTGCCGGCGGCGACCCGCTACGAGACGCCGGGGGGCGTCACCCAGACCAGCACCGAGCGGCGGGTGATCTTCAGCCCCGAGATCCCGGGCCGGCGCGTCGGCGAGGCCCGCCCGGAGTGGGAGATCCCCGTCCGCATCGCCGAGCGGGTCTTCCCGGAACGGGCCCACCTGATCCGCTACGAGAACACCCGCCAGATCCGGGAGGACATCGCCCGCACCGTGCCCCTCTACGACGGGATCCAGCATCTCGAGAAGAAGGGCGACCAGTTCCAGTGGGGCGGGCCGCTGCTCTGCGCGGGGAACCGCTTCAACACCCCCGACGGCAAGGCCCACTTCGTGGTGGCGCAACTGCCCGAGCAGGACGTGCCGGAGGGCAAGTTCCGCGTCGGCACGCGGCGGGGCAAGCAGTTCAACAGCATGGTGTGGGACGACGTCGACCCCCTGACCGGGGCGCGC
>DATCLH010000201.1:0-3062 GCA_036564035.1 Thermaerobacter sp. | reverse complement strand
CGACCAGCAGGGCCAGGTCATGCAGCTTGACGGCCAGCAGGCCCTCGCGCCCCTGGGCGAGCCACGCCTCCCGTTGCCGCCACAGCTGGCCGGCGTCAATCCCGTAGGCGGCCAGCTCCGCCAGGGTCACGGCCAGGCGGTCGATGAACCCCGGCCGGTCGGCCACCCGGTGGAAGAGCTGCAGCCGCCCCGCCTCCCGCGCCAGAAGCGCCCTCAGGAGAAGCCGCTTGCCCAGTTCGCTGACGACCGGCCGGGCGCCCCCGCCCCCCTCCTGTTCGACCCACCAGGCGAGCCGCTGGAAGCTGGCCACCCGGGCGCGGGCGAAACCGCTGCGGCCCCAGCGCCGGCGGATCCGGGCCAGCAAGGCCTGCTCCATCTGGAAGGTCGCCTGCTCGGGGACCAGCAGGATCAGGGCTGGCCCCTGGTAACCCTTCCCCTCCTCGGCGGCCACGGCCTCAAGGCAGTGGTGGGTCTTGCCGGCCCCGGCCCGGCCGAGAACCAGGCGCAAGCTCACCGGCCATCCCCTCCACCCGGCCGCCGGTCACCATTGCCGGCCGCCAGGGCCGGGTCAGCATGCGCCACCTCAACGGAATGCCCCCACCCGGCCAGGGCCGTCCGGTGGGAGAGCAGGATCACCTGCCGGTCCCGGGCCAGGTTGGTGACGATCTGCCGCGCCTCGCCCAGGCGACGGTCGTCCCAGTGGACGAAGGGGTCGTCCAGAACGAAGGGCAGGATCACGTCCCCCGCCAGGAGCTCGGCCACCGCCACCCGCAGGGACCAGTAGAGCTGGTCCCGGGTCCCCTGGCTGAGCTGCTCCGGCACGGCCAGCGTGCCGTCCGCCTCCCGTACCTGGACGCGGAAGTCCGAGTCCAGGACGACCCGCCGCCCCGGGCGCCCGGTCAACCGGGCGAAGTGAGCGCTGGCCGATTCCTCCAGGCGCTCCCGGTAGGCGGCGTGGTAGTCCCGAATCGCCGCATCCAGCGAGCGGTGGGCCAGGACGAGGGCCTCCAGCTCCTCCTGCAGGGCGTCCCTCTCCGCTCGCAAGGCCGCCAGCTCCTGCTCCGCCTGGGCAATGTTGATGGGCTCCTGCCGCAGGTAGGCCTGTTCCCGGCTTGCCAGCTGGACCTGGGCCTCCTGGAGCCGGTGCAGCTCCGCGGCAAGGGTCCCCTCTTCCGCGTCCAGCTGGGCCAGCGCCTCCCGGGCCCGGTCCGGGTTCAGGTCCCGGGCGTCCAGTTCGGGATGGACCGCCGCCAGCTCTTCGATGGCCTTGAGGTCCAGGAGGGCCGTGTCCCGCTCCTGGGCGGCCCGGCCCAGGAGGTCGGCCGTGCTGGCCACCTCCCAGGCGGACAGGAGTCCTTTCAGCTCCTTCTCCTTGTCCTTCCAGCGCTGCTGGTGGCGGAGGAACTCGCCCCATGCCTCCTGGGCCCGTTCCACGTCGCCCCCGTGGGGATCCAGCAGCACCGACCAGCGCCGGCGCAGGTCGCCGGCTTCGGCCTCCAGGCCGGCCAGCGCCTCGCCTAGCTCGTCGGCCCGGCGGCCAGCGGCCCGCGCCTCCTCCTCGGCGTCCAGATGCATCCGTTCCAGCTGCGCCTCGGCAGACGGCGGCCACCCGGGAACGGCACCGGGATCGGGTCCCCGGTCGGCGTCCCAGCTGCCCTCCAGGGCCCTCCGCCACGCCTCGAGCCGGCTTTCGATGTCCCGCCAGCGGACGGCTTCGGCCGCCGGGTCGTCCCACAGGGCCGGATCCCAGGTCTGCAGCCAGGCCACCAGGCCCTCGGGGTCGACCTGCCCCTCGCCGGCCGGCCGGGCCCCGGCCTGTGGGGCGTCGGCGGCCCGCCCGTCGGTGCCGGTCCCCGTCGATGAAACCACCGCCCGGGCCGCCGCCACCTCCCCCGTCGCCTCGCCCTGGGCGGCGGGGGCGAGCACCATGCGCACCAGCCGCCGCCATCCGCCATCGGAGGCAGCCCCGCTGTCGCCGGGCCCCCGGCCGTCCCCGCTCCCTTCAGGGGGGACGTCTTCCCCAAGGCGCCGGGCCAGGTCCTCGGCAGCCTGCGCGGCCTCCCGGCCCACTCGGGCCACCGCCTCCCACCAGGCCAGGATCCGGGGCAGTTCGGCCACGCCCCGGCCTGCAAGGAACGGCTCGACCTCCCGGTACAGGGATTCCAGCCGGGAGCGGGCCTCAACGAGCCGGGCCTCGACCTCCCCGGGCCCGCCCGCCTCCAGCGTCCGGCGCCGCCGCTCCAGTTCGTCCGTCCGGGCTATCCACTCCCGGTACCGGCGCTCCATCTCCAGCAGCCGGTCGCCCGGAAGGTCGGCCCAGGGGCCAAGGCGCCCGCGGATCGCCTCCTCCCGCCGGCGCAGGGCATCTTCCGCCGCCGGGTCGACGGTGGGCTGGCCCGCCATCAACAGCCGCCAGGCCAGGCCCCCGCCCGCCAGGGCCGCCAGGCCGGCGAGCCCGGCTCCCATGGGAAGCCCCAACCGGGGCCCGGCCAGCAGGCCGGCGACCAGCCCGGCCAGGGCCGCCACCACCAGGGCCACCCACCGGGCCACTACCCGGCGCCGCTGGATCTCGGCGGCCCGCCGGCGATTCTCCGCCTCCAGGTGCTGGATCTCGGCCCGCACCTGGACCATCTCCAGGGCGGCCGCTGCCACCTCCGGGGTCCACCCGGCGACGTCGGCGTAGGTGGCCCGGGCGGCCTCGGCGTCCGCCTGCCAGGCCTTAAGCGCATCCTGGCGGGCCCGCCACTCCCCTTCCAGGGTGGCGATGTGGCGCTGCAGCTCGGCCTCCTTTCGGGGGACGTCCCGCAACCGCTCCAGCGTCGCCGGCTCCGCCGCCGCCAGCCGGGGAACCCGCTGGGACAGCCCCTGGACGGCCTGCCCGACCCTGGCCAGGAAACGATGCCGGTACCAGGCGGCCAGCAGGGACCGGGCCGCGGCCTGGCGCCGTCGTCTCAGGGTGGCCTGAAGCTCCCGCCGCAGGTCAGCGATGCGCCGGTCCAGGTCGCGCAAGCGTTCCAGGACGGCCCGGGCCTCCCCTTCGCCCTCCCGGGCCAGCTCCGGCC
>DATCLH010000200.1:0-2498 GCA_036564035.1 Thermaerobacter sp. | reverse complement strand
GCCGCCCCCGACCCGATCCTGCGCTTCGCCCTCTGGGTGACGCCCGTGGGCCTGCTGATCTTGATCCCCTCGCTGTGGCTGCTCTTCGCCGTCTTCAAGGGCGACAACCCCCAGGCGGACGAACCGGTCGGGAGCCCCGGTCCGCAGGCGGACGAAGCGGCTCCGCATCCCCGCTCCCAGGCGGACCCACCGGCTGCCAGCCCGGGTGCCCAGGTGGACCCACCGACTGCGAGCCCCGGTGCCCAGGCGAACCCACCGCCTGCCAGCCCGGGTGTCCAGGCGGACCCGCCGGCCAGCCCCCGCGCCCTGGCGGACCCACCGGTCGCGCGCCCCGCCCTGCGGCGAGACCCAGCAGCCGCGAGCCCCGCGCCCCATGCGGACGAACCGGCCGTCGATCCCGCGTTCCAGGGGGAGCCCCAGGGGCAGCGCGCCCGAGGCGGAGCCCCCGGCGGACGAACCGGCCGCTGATCCTGCGGCCCGGGCGGACCGCACCCCAGGCGGGGGAGCCGGTGGCTACTCCCCGGCCGCCGGGGGCAGGGCGAGGGCAGGGGCGGCCGCGGCCGCGGCCGCGTTCGTCCCGACACGGGAATCGGCCTTGATGCCCAGGTCCGCTAGCACCCGCCGGGTGGCCGGCCAGTCGATGGCGTAGTAGTAGATCCCGTTCCGCATGATCCCGTGCCCCTGCACCATGCCCCGCCGGATGCCGTCCAGGTCGGTGGCCCAGGCGAGGCGCGCCAGGGCGACGGCGTCGCGCAGGCCCATGTCCGTCTCCACGTACCGGCTGACGATGGCCAGGGTCCGGGGCACGTCCAGCAACGTCAGGTTGGCCTTGAGCTGCTTGGCCACGTCGATCAGGAACTGCTGCTGCCGGTCGGCCCGGCCGAAGTCGCCGTCGGGGTCGTTGTAGCGCTCCCGCAGGTACGCCAGGGCCAGCTGGCTGTCCATGGTGTGCCGGCCCGCCTCCAGGAAGCGGCCGTCCTGGAGCCGGAGGTCATAGGGGACGTTGACCTCGACGGGCCCAAGGACGTCGATCAGCTCGAGGAAGCCCGGCATGTCGACCCGCGCCCAGTGGTGGATGGGGATGCCGAAGTTCTGCGCCACGGTGCGGGTGGCCAGCTGGGGACCACCGAAGGCGTGGGCGTGGGTGATCTTGTCCATGCCGTGTCCCGGGATCTCGACCAGGCTGTCGCGCGGGATGGACAGCATCGCCACCGCCTTCGTGGCCGGATCGATGGAGAGCAGGATCATCGTGTCGGACCGCGTCTGGGCGCCCTCCTGGCGGGCGTCGATGCCGAGCAGCAGGATGTTGACCCGTTCCGCGCCGCCCGGTCCCGGCCCGGCGGGCGAACCGGACCCCGCTTCGCTCGGGACCGGGGCCACGGGTTCCGGTGGCACCGTCAGCTCGGACCCCGCGAAGTAGGCGACCGCGAGGCCGCAGACCAGGGCGGTCAGGCCGACCACCCACAGCACGGTGCGGCGCAGACGGCGGCGCCGCGTTCTTCCAAAACCAACCATTTCGCAATCCCTCGCCTTGGGCCCGGCAGGAGCCGGGGCCACCATCACGAATTCCCCTGTATCGAGTGGAAAAACTTCCCCTCTCCGTGACACGCACAGAACCCGCGGTTCACACGGTGGATGGAATGGGACCCCGTCCTCCCGGGGTCGTCGGACATCACCCCGATTGTATCGCACGGGCTTCGGCGTGAACTGGTCAGCGGCAGGAAGGGCGTCCAGGGCCCGCCGGCCGCCCCGTCGTGGGGCGGGGGGACGGCGTGGGGCCGCCGGCCCGAGGCGCTCGGGGACCCCGGTGGCGTGGTCCACCGGGGCGGGTCGGTGGTGCCGTTCGTCCCGGCGCGGGGTGCGGGGCGTCCTGCCCGGGGAAGCGGCCGTGGGGTGGGGAGTTGGGGGCATGAGGCCAGAGGCAGGGGGAGCGGCAGCCAAGGGGGGACGGGGGACCGGGCATCCGCCAGCGGTCCCCGCGGAAGGGGGCGCGGGAGCCCGCGGGGCGGGTCCCGGGCGCGCCGGCCGGAGGGGCACCGGGACGCGCGGCTGGGCGGCTGCCGGGGCGGTGGGCCTGGTGGGGCTGGTCCTGGCGCTGGCAGCGGTCCATCGGCTCGCCGGCTGGGTCGAGGTCTGGGTCCTGGCGTTGCCGGTTGCGGCCCTGGTCCAGCGTCGCTGCGGAGGCCGGTGGGGCGTCGCCGCGGCCGCCGTGGTGCTGGCGGCCATGGCGGTGGGGCTGGCGCTCGATCCGGGCGGCGGAGCCGGTTGGCGGCTGTGGTTGGCGGAGGCGGCGGCCATGGCGGGCACGGCGGCGCTCGCCAGAGGATCCCGCGCGCCGGGGCCGACGGTGCCACCGGCGGCGCGGGAGTCGGGAGAGGGATCCGGCGGGCCGGCGCCGGGGCAGGGGCAGGGGCGGGCGGTGGCCGTCGCGGCGGGGCAGGGGCAGGGGCGGATGGTGGCCGTGGCGCCGGGGCGGGGCGGACCTGCCGGGGCGGGGC
>DATCLH010000199.1:0-3100 GCA_036564035.1 Thermaerobacter sp. | reverse complement strand
GTTGATGCTCGAGTAGGCGACGAGGCTCTTGAAGTCCCGCTGGGCCAACGCCGCCAGGGCGCCGTAGAGGATGTTGGCGATGCCGAGGAGGGCCAGCGCACCGGCGAAGGCGGCGGCCGCCTCGGGCAGGATGGGGTGGCTGACCCGCAAGAAGCCGTACGCTCCGAGCTTGAGGAGGAGCCCGGCCAGGACGACGCTGATGGGCGTCGGCGCCTCCACGTGGGCGTCGGGCAGCCAGGTATGCACCGGCCACAGGGGCGTCTTGATGGCGAAACCGGCGAAGAGCAGCAGGAACAGGGGCAGCTTCAGCGCCTGGGGCACGGCCGCCGGGGCCCGGCGCGCCAGTTCCACCATGTCGAAGGTGCTGGCGCCCGTCAGGAAGTACAGCCCCAGGATGCCCACGATCAGCACAATGCTGCCGACCAGGGTGTAGATGAAGAACTTCAGCGACGCGTAGTCCCGGCGCGGCCCGCCCCAGATCCCGATCAGGAAGTACATGGGGATCAGGGAGAGCTCGAAGAACACGTAGAACAGCAGGTAGTCCAGCGCCAGGAACACGCCGAAGATCCCGGTCACCAGGATGCCCAGCAGAACCCAGTACTCCTTGACCCGGTGCTCGATCCCCCACGAGGCCAGGGCCGCCAGCGGCGCGATCAGGGCCGTCAGGGCGACCAGGGGCAGCGAGAGCCCGTCCACGCCCAGGTAGTACCAGGCGCCCAGGGTGGGGATCCAGCGGTAGCGCTCGACGAACTGGGGCCCGCCGGCCGCGGGGTCGAACCCGGCCCAGACCGCCGCCACCAGCAGCAAGGGCAGGGCCAGGGCGATGGTGCCCAGCAGGCGGATGGCCCGGTGGTTCTCCCGGGGGATCAGGAGGGTCAGCAGCGCGCCCGCCGCCGGCACCCCCAGGATCAGGCTCAGGTAGGGCAGCGACGCGGACATCACCTCAGGCCTCCCGTCACTTCCAGGATCAGCAGCGCCAGCGCCACCACGCCGGCAAAGAGGGTCAGCATGTAACCCTGCACCAGGCCCGTGGACCAGCGCCGCACCACCTCGCCCACGCCGGCCACCAGGCGCGCCACGCCGTTGACGATCCCGTCGACCACCAGCCGGTCGAACCCGGCCGCCAGCCGCGCCACCGCGGACGAACCGGCCAGGACGACCACCTGGTACGCCCGGTCGAAGAACCACTTCTCCTGCAGGACGAAGTAGGGCGTGGCGAAGGCCGCCCGCAGGGTCTCGGGCGAGATCCAACCCAGACCGTAGACCACGACCCCCAGCAGGATGCCGCCGACGGCGAACAGCGTGCCGAGCAGCACCACCACCGACTCGGGCTCATGACCGGCCACGTGCTCGCCGAAGGTGATGAACTCGTGGACCGGCGCGCCGAAGAGGGCCGGCGCCAGGAAGCCCGCGGCGAAGGCCGGGATGGCCAGCAGCAGCAGCGGCCAGCGCAGTTCCGGCCCGCCCTCGTGGGCGTGCTCGTACTTGTGCTGGTCCCGCGGCCGGCCGAAGAAGGTCAGCACCACCGCCCGGGTCATGTAGAAGGCCGTCAGCCCCGCCGTCACGGTGCCCACCCAGAACAGCACGGGGTAGGGCGAGTGGTAGGCCGCCAGGAGGATCTCATCCTTCGAGTAGAAGCCCGAGAAGGGCCAGATGCCCGCCAGCGCCAGGGTGCCGATGATGAAGGTCAGGGCCGTCCACTTCAGCTTCCGGGCCAGGCCACCCATCTCCCGCATGTCCTGGGTGTGGACCGCGTGGATCACCGCGCCCGAGCCCAAGAAGAGCAGGGCCTTGAAGAAGCCGTGGGTCCAGAGGTGGAACATGGCCGCCGTGTATCCGCCGACGCCCAGGGCCATCACCATGTAGCCCAGCTGGCTGACGGTCGAGTAGGCCAGCACCTTCTTGATGTCCGTCTGCACGACGGCGATGGTGGCGGCCAGGAAGGCGGTGAAGGCCCCCAGGAAGGCGACCACCGCCAGGGCCGTGGCCGACTCGGCAAAGATGAAGTAGGTCCGGGCGATCAGGAAGACGCCGGCGGCCACCATGGTGGCGGCGTGGATCAGGGCGCTGACCGGCGTGGGACCGGCCATGGCGTCCGGGAGCCAGACGTGCAGCGGCGCCTGGGCCGACTTGCCGACGGCGCCGCCGAAGATCAGCAGGGCAGCCACCGTCATGGCCCGGGTGAAGTCGGGCGCCCCCGCACCGGCCTGGTGCTCCACCCAGGCTTGCCAGTCGGCGAAGCGCAGGCTCCCCGTCAGGTGGAACATGTACCAGAAGCCGGCCATCATCAGCACGTCGCCGATGCGGGTGGTGATGAAGGCCTTATAAGCCGCCGCCTGGTTCTCCCGCTCCTCGAACCAGTGGCCGATGAGCAGGTAGGAGCAGGCGCCCATGATCTCCCACCAGAGCAGCCAGAAGACGGCGTTGTCGGCGATGACCAGGCCGAGCATGCCCGCGGTGAACAGGGAGATCAGGGCGAAGTAGCGGTTGTACCGCGCGTCCCCGTGCATGTAGCCCAGGGAGAAGACGTGCACCATCAAGCTGACGAAGGAGACCATCAGCAGAAGGGTCGCTTCCAGGTTGTCGACCCGGAACCCGACCTGCAGCTCGAAGGAGCCGAACTGCAGCCACCGCCAGGCCGCCGTGTAGGCCTCCGGTCGGGCAACGGCATCCCGGAACACGCCCAGGGACAGGACCGTCGCCGCCAGCATGCCGGCGATGCCGATCCAGCCCGCCCGCTCCCCCAGCCGGCGGCCGAAGAAGACCGTCAGCACGAAGGCCGCCAGGGGCAACAGCGGGATTAACCAGGCCGACTCCACCACGCCGCTCACCTCGCAGTCCCGTCCAATGCCCGCAACCCCAACGTCAACCGCGCATCAGCCGGATCTTGTTGATGTCCACCTCGCCGCGCCGGCGGACCACCATCAGCACGATGCCGATGCCGATGGCCGCCTCGGCCGCCGCGATGGCGATGATGAACAGGCCGAAGATCTGCCCTTCCACCGAGCCGGGGTCCAGGTACCGGTTCAACGCCACCAGGTTCAGGTTGACGGCATTGAGCATCAGCTCGATGCACATCAGGATGCGGATGGCGTTGGTG
>DATCLH010000198.1:0-14100 GCA_036564035.1 Thermaerobacter sp. | reverse complement strand
AACCTGGGGCGGGTCGGCTTTCTGGCGGAGGTCGGGCCCGACGAGGTCTGGGACGTGCTGCCCGCGGTCCTGGAGGGCCGGTTCGTCCTGGACGAGCGGCGCCTTCTGGAGGGGACCGTGGGCGGAGGGCTGCTCTGGGCGGTCAACGACCTGGTGGTGCGCAGCGCGGGCACGGCCCGGCTGCTGCGCCTGCGCCTGTGGGTCGACGACCAGCTGGCGGCGGAGATGGCGGGGGACGGCGTGGTGGTCGCCACGGCCACGGGCTCCACGGCCTACGGGCTGGCTGCCGGGGGACCGGCGGTGCCGCCGGATCTGGAGTGCCTGGTGGTGGTGCCCCTCAGTTCGTTCAGCCTGGCCGTACGGCCTTTCCTGGTGGCGCCGGCGCGGCAGGTGACGGTCGAACTGGTCGAAGGGGACGGGCTGGTCACGGCCGACGGTCAAGAGACCCGGCCCCTGCCCGCCGGGGAGACGCTGGCGGCGCGGCTGGGATCCCGCACCCTGCGGCTGGTTCGCCGGCGCCCCTGGCCCTTCTATGAGGTGCTCCGGGGCAAGCTGTTCACCACGGCCGAAGGAGGGGGGCGCCGGTGAAGTCCAAGCGCCAGCGCCTGATCCTGGAGATCATCCAGTCCATGCCCATCGAGACCCAGGAGGAGCTGGTGCGGGAGCTGGAGCGCCGCGGGTTTCCCGCCACCCAGGCCACCGTCTCCCGGGACATCAAGGAGCTGGGGCTGGTCAAGTCGCCGACGGGCGACGGCCGCTACTGCTACGCCCTGCCGGACGCGGCTCCCGGCGGCCGGGAGCGGCTCCGGCGCCTCTTTCGCGAATCGTTGCTGGACATCGACATCAGCGAGAACCTGGTCCTGGTGAAGACCCTGCGGGGGACGGCCGCGGCGGCGGGGGAGGCCATCGACCAGTTGGGCTGGCCGGAGATCGTGGGGACGGTGGCGGGTGACAACACGGTGCTGGTGGTGGTCCGTTCCCGCGACCTGGCCCCGGCGGTGGCCGAGCGCTTCCGGGAACTGGCCCGGTAGGCGCTGGCGGCGCTTTTGCGGACCGCCGGGGGCACGGGAGGGATCCGGGTGCTGACGGAACTGGTGATCGAGAACATCGCCCTGATCGACGCCGCCCAGGTGGAGTTCGGCCCCGGCCTCAACCTGCTGACGGGCGAGACGGGGGCGGGCAAGTCCATCCTGATCGATGCCCTGGGGTTGGCCCTGGGGGAACGGGCCAGCCCCGACCGGGTGCGGGAGGGCGCGGCGGCCGGGCGGGTCGACGCGGTCTTCGCGCTGGGACAGGCCCTGCCGCCCCGGCTGGCGCGGATCCTGGCGGAGGCGGGACTGGAGCCCGACGAGGAGGGCCGGTTGATCCTGACCCGGGAGGTCAGCCGCGCCGGTCGCAGCGCCGCCCGCATCAACGGCCGGCCGGTGACCACCGCCCTGCTCCGGCAGGTTGGCGCCATGCTGGTGGAGGTCCACGGCCAGGGGGACAACCAGGCCCTGCTGGATCCCGACCAGCAGCTGGAGTGGCTGGATGCCCTGGCGGGCGACGAGGTCGCGGCCCTGCGCGCGCAGGTGGCGGAACGGGTGGACCAGCTGCGCCGCCTGGCGGCCCGTTTGCGGTCCCTGGCGGCGGACCCGCGGGAGCGGGAGCGGGAACTGGACCTTCTCCGCTTCCAGCTGGAGGAGATCGACGGGGCGCGGCTCGAGCCCGGTGAGGAGGAGGAGCTGGCCCGGCGCCGGCGCCTGCTGGCGGGGGCCGAGCGCCTGGCGCGGCAGCTGGCGGAGGCGTACGAAGCCCTGTACGCGGCCGGTTCGTCCGCCGCCGACCGGCTGGCCGCCGCCGGCCGGGCCCTGGAGGAGGCCGCCACCGTCGATCCCGAGCTGGGCGGCTTGGCGGAGCGGGTCCGGGCCCTCGGCTATGAGGTCGAAGAAGCGGCCCGGGACGTGCGCGCGCGGGCGGACGCCGTCGAGCACGACCCCGCCGCCCTGGCCCAGGTGGAGGAGCGGTTGGCCCGGTTGCAACAGCTCAAGCGCAAGTACGGCGATTCGGTCGCGGCGATCCTGGCCTACCGCCAGCAGGTGGCGCAGCGCATCGCCGAGCTGGAGGGGGCGGCCGAGGCGATCGCCGCCCTGGAGGCGGAGCGCCGTCGCGTGCTGGAAGAAGCCGCGGGCCTGGCCCGCCGCCTGCACCAGGCGCGCCGGCAGGCGGCCCAGCGCCTGGCCCAAGCGATCAACCCGATCCTGGCCAGCCTGGGCATGCCCGGCGCCGGCTGGTCCGTCGCCTTCCACACCACGCCCGATCCCGACGGCGTCCCCTGGGAAGGGGGGCCGGTGCGCCTGACGGAGACGGGCGTCGACCGGGTGGAGTTCCTGCTGGCGCCGAACCCGGGCGAGCCGGCCAGGCCGCTGGCGCGGGCGGCGTCGGGTGGCGAGCGCTCCCGGGTCATGCTCGCCCTGCGCAGCCTGCACGTCACGGCCGGCGACGTGCCGACGGTCATCTTCGATGAGGTCGACACCGGGGTGGGCGGCGAGACGGCCTGGGCCGTCGGCCAGCGGCTGGCGGCGCTCGCCCGCGCCCGCCAGGTCCTTTGCGTCACCCACCTGGCCCCCATCACCGCCCTGGCGGACCGGCACCTGGCGGTCCGCAAGGAGATCCAGGGCGGCCGGACCCGCACGCGGATCCGCACGCTGGACGGCGACGAGCGCCTGGAGGAACTGGCGCGCATGCTGGGCACCGGATCCGGCGAGCAGGGGGCCGGCGCCGCGCGGCTTTTGCTGGAGCGCGCGCGGCAGCTTCGCCAGGCCGGCTGAGACTCCCTCGCCGGCGGTGGCAGCGCGGGCAGGTCCATGGCACCCCTTGCAACCTTTCCGTAACATCCAACCCCCCTCAGCGCCCGAAACTAGGTTGTGGGCGGCGGCTTGACCTGACGCCCGCCGCCGCCCCGGATCGTTCCTTGAAAACCGGCCCGTTCCTCCATCGCCCGCCGGATCCGGCGGGCATGGCAGGACCCGGTTGCACCGGCCCCTTCGGAGGCGGGGCACGCCCGGCCGCGCGCGGGGACGGGGTCCCTCCAAGAGAAGGAGGGGATGCCCTTGCACCCAGCGCGAGTCCGGAGGGCCGGGGTTTGGGCTGCGGTCCTGGCCGCAACCCTGCTGGTGCTGCTGGCTCGCTGGCAGGTGGCGATTCCCGGCCACGTCCGGCTCACGCCCGATTCGGTGCAACGGCTCGGACCGGGCCTGCCCTTGCCCATCGCCGTGCGCGCCGAACCCCCCGGCGTGCTGGAGGTTGGCGGCGGCCCGGGCGGCACGACCCGCTTGCCTTTGGCCGTCGCGGGCCAGCGCCCGGGCGTCGCCCGGCTGGAGATGAGCCTGTTCGGCTGGATGCCCTTGCGTCCCGTCACCGTGGAGGTCGTCCCCCGGATGGAAGTGATCCCCGGGGGGCAGGCGGTGGGGGTGATGGTGCAAGCGCGGGGCGTGCTGGTCGTCGATTACGCGCCCGTCGCCCTGGACGACGGCCGCACCGCCGAGCCGGCGCGCCAGGCGGGCTTGCGCCCCGGCGACCTGATCACCCGCATCAACGGCGAGCCGGTGGAGAGCGACGCCGAGGCGGTGCGGTTGATCGACGGCGCGGGACGGCAGGGCCGGCCGGTCGAACTGGAGGTGCGGCGGGGCGACCAGGTGTTCACCCGCCGGGTGGAACCGGTCTACAACCGGGACCAGCAGCGCTACGCCATCGGCATCTGGGTCCGCGACCGGGTGGCGGGGGTCGGCACCCTGACGTTCTACCACCCGGACTCGGGGCGGTACGCCGCCCTGGGCCACGTGGTGGCGGATCCGGAGACCCAGGTGCCCTTGCCCGTGGGCGACGGGCAGATCCTGCCGGCCCGCATCACCGCCATCGAGCCTTCGCGGCGGGGGGACCCGGGCGAGAAGATCGGCGTGGTGCCGCCGGGGGCCCAGGCGCTGGGCACCATCGACCGCAACACGCCCGTCGGCATCGCGGGCCGGCTGCTGGATGAACCGGCGCCCGGCCCGGTGAACCGGCCGCTGCCGGTGGCCACCGCCGCCGAAGTCCATCCCGGCCCCGCCCAGATCCTCACCGTGGTGGACGGCGAGGAACCGCGGGCCTTCGACGTGGAGATCCAGCGCGTCACCCCCGCCGCTGACGGCCGGGACCTGGTCATCCGGGTGACGGATCCCGAGCTGCTGCGGCGCACCGGGGGGATCGTCCAGGGGATGAGCGGCAGCCCGATCCTCCAGGACGGCCGCCTGGTGGGGGCGGTGACCCACGTCTTCGTCAACGACGCCACGCGGGGCTACGGCGTCCTGGCAGAGCGCATGGTGGAGGCAGCCGGTCTCGGCGCGGCGGCTCGGGACGAACCGGCCCCGGAGCTGCGCCGGCCGGCGCCCGGCGCCGCCAGGGCCGCCGCCGTCCCGCTGCCCGAGCTGGACCATGCCTGGCCGCCGGCCGGGGCGGTCACCCTGGGGCCGGGTGCCGCCTCCCGGCGCCTTGGGCCGGGGCCCCTTGGGGGTCCCGGCCTCGTCTTGTGCGGGTTCCATCTCCTCCAGCTGGACGCCCCCAAAAGGAACCGGATCGTGGCGAAGCCTATCCATAACGAGGAACTGCTGTCGAACGAACCAGGGCGCGGTGTCGGATTTCGTCGACAAGTTTTCCTAACTTTACGGCAGGAGTTGCCAGGGGACCTGACAAACACGAAGAAGGACCCCGGGGAGCAAAGGAGGCAGACGGTGCATGGTGCAGGCCGCAACCGCCGTGGCGCAAACCCTCCCTGCGACGTCGGCCCAGCCGATCCGCGTCCTCATCGCCGATGACAACCGGGAATTCTGCGAGCTCCTGGCGGCCTACATCGATCAGCAGCCCGACATGGAGCTGGTGGGGGTGGCCCACGACGGGCAAGAGGTCCTCGATCGGATCCGGTCCGCCGCGCCCGATGTGGTGCTGCTGGACGTGATCATGCCCCACCTGGACGGCATCGGCGTGCTGGAGACCCTGGCCGCCATGGACCTCCCCCGCCGGCCCCAGGTGGTCATGCTGACGGCCTTTGGGCAGGAGACCGTCAGCCGCCGGGTCGCGGAGCTGGGGGCCAGCTACTTCGTTTTGAAGCCCTTTGACCTGGACGTGCTGGCCGACCGCATCCGCCAGGTGGCGGGCGCGGGCCGGCCTGCCGACCGCCGCCCGGCCGCCCCGGCGCGCAACCGCAACCTGGAGGTCGAGGTCACCAACCTTTTGCACCAGATCGGCATCCCCGCCCACATCAAGGGCTATCTCTACCTGCGGGAGGCCATCCTGCGGGTCGTCCACCGGGTCGAGCTGTTGGGCGCCGTGACCAAGGAGCTCTACCCGTCCATCGCGGTGAAGTACGACACCACCCCCAGCCGGGTGGAACGGGCCATCCGCCACGCCATCGAGGTGGCCTGGAACCGCGGCAACATGGACGTGGTCAACCGCCTCTTCGGCCATACGGTCCACGCCGACCGCGGCAAGCCGACCAATTCCGAGTTCATCGCCATGGTCGCCGACCGCCTGCGGATGAACATGAACTGACCCACCAGCCTTCCGAGACGCCACCGCCCTTTTCCCACGCCTGATCGGGGGTCGCCCGCCGCTGGCCGCGCGGGCGGCCCCCGCGCTTCCTGCTGCCCTCAGCCGCCGTCGAGGACGCCCTTCTGGGCCGTGGCCGGTTCGTCCCTCCCCGCGATAACCCCTGCCCGATTTGGAAATATTCAGAACCGGGGGTTGACCGAGGAGGGCACGCCATGCGGCTCACCGGCACGGCCCGGGTGGACCGGCGGACCAAACGCCTGGTCCGGCGCCTGCAGCCCGGGGACATCGCCGTGGTGGCCCACCGGGACATGGATGAGGTGGCCGCCCGCTCCCTGGTGGACGCCGGGGTCCGGGCCGTCCTCAACGCGGAAGAGACCTTGACCGGTCGCTACCCGGCCACGGGGGCGGCCTATCTGCTGGCCGCCGGCATCCCCGTGCTGGACGGCCTGGGGGACGACTTCTTCAACAGCGTGGCCGACGGCGACCTCCTGCGGGTGGAAGGGCCCCTGGTGTGGTGCGGCGACCGGCTCCTCGGCCGGGGCACCCTCCTCAGCCACCGCCTGGTGGAGGAGCGGCTGGCCCGCGCCCGCGCCAACCTGGATCTGGAGCTGGCGCGTTTTCTGGAGAACACCCTGGAACGGGCCCGGCGGGAGCGGGACCTGATCCTGGGCCGCTGGGAGCTGCCGCCGCTGCGCACCCGGCTGGAAGGCCGGCAGGTGCTGCTGGTGGCCCGCGGCCCCGCCTACCGGGAGGACCTGGCCGCCATCCGGCCTTACATCGACGAGGTGCGGCCGGTGCTCATCGGCATCGATGGCGGCGCCGACGCCCTGCTGGCCGAGGGGTACCGCCCCGACCTGATCTTCGGGGACATGGACAGCGTCTCCGACCGGGCCCTGCGGTGCGGCGCCGAGCTGGTGGTCCACGCCTATCCCGACGGCCGGGCGCCGGGGGAGGAACGGCTGCGGGCGCTGGGCCTGGCGGCCACCCGCTTCGCGGCGCCGGGGACCAGCGAGGACGCGGCGATGCTGCTGGCCCACCAGGCCGGTGCCGACCTGCTGGTCGCCGTGGGCACCCACACCAACCTGGTCGACTTCCTGGACAAGGGGCGGGAGGGCATGGCCAGCACCCTGCTGGTGCGCCTGAAGGTCGGCACCCACCTGATCGACGCCAAGGGGGTCAGCCGGCTCTACCGCTCCCGCCTGACGGGGCGCCACCTGGCCCACCTGCTGGTGGCCGCCCTGGTGCCGGTCGCCGCCGTGGTGGCGGTGTCGCCGTGGCTGCGCACCTGGCTGGAACTGGTGTGGCTGCGGGCCCGGGTCGCCCTGGGCTGGTGAAGCGGGGCTGTTCAAGAAGGGGGAGGCAACGTGGGACGGCCGGGTCCCCTGGGACTGCGCTACCACTTGTTGACGCTGATGGCGGTCTTCCTGGCCCTGGGGGTGGGCATCTTCATCGGGGCGGGGATGCTGGACGACCGGACCTTGCTGGAGCGCCAGCAGGCCCTGATCCGCTCCCTGGAGCAGGACTTCGCCGCCCTGCGCCGGGACACCGCCCTCTTGCGCAGCGAGAACCGCCGCCTGAGCAGCGAGCTGGCCCGTTACGGGCAGGCCGAGCAGGCCCTGGCGTCGTTGGCCGTGGAGGGCCGGCTCAGCGGCCGCCGCGTGGCCGTGGTGGTGCTGGGGGCCGCCGACGCCCCCCTGGCCCAGGAGGCGTCCCGCCTCTTGCAGGCGGCCGCCGCCCGTCCCGGGTCGCGCCTGGTGGTCGACCCCGGCCTGGCGCGCCTGGAGGGGCGGTGGCCGGAGGTGGCGGCGGCGGCCCTGGGCACGCCGGGGGCAGGGCGGCAGCGCCTGGCCCAGGCCGTGGCCCGGGCCCTGGTCCAGGCGCTGGTGGCCGGCGAGGGCGGGGAAGAACCGGCGGGCGTGGCCGGCCTGGCCGCGGTGGGCGGGTTGACCTGGCAGCCGGCACCGGGGGACGGTGACGCCCGCCCCGACGCGGTGGTCGTGGTCCATGCCCAGGGCGAGGAACCGGAAGCCGTGTTGGAACCCCTTTTGCGGGCCCTGGCGGGCGAGGGCCTGACGGTGGCGGGGATGGCCGCCCCCAGCGGCGCCCGGGCCGCCGTGTACGCCGCGGCGGGCGTGCCCCTGGTGGAAGCCGGCTCGGCGGCCGGCCAGGTGACCCTGATCCTCACCCTGGCCGGGCAGCAGGACCGGCTGGAGCGGCTGGGGGTGGCGCCGTGACGGGAACCCGGCAGGCCCCCACCCGCCCGGCGCCGGTGGAGGCGGTGGTGCCCGCGTACAACGAGGCGGCCAGCGTGGCGGCCACCGTGGCCGCCCTGGCCCGCTGCCCGGCGGTCGGCACCATCTGGGTCGTGGACGACGGCTCGACCGACGGCACGGCCGAGCGGGCGCGGGCAGCCGGGGCCCGGGTGATCCGCCAGCCGCGGCGCCGTGGCAAGGGCCATGCCCTGCTGGCCGGTGCGGCCCGGACCCGGGCGCCCTGGCTGCTCTTCGCCGACGCCGATCTCGGACCCTCGGCCGCGGGGCTGGCGGTCCTGGTGGAACGGGCCCTGGCGGGGGAGGCCGACATGCTGATCGCCGCCCCCCCGCGCCGGCCCGGGCGCAACGGCCTGGGGGCGGCCGTCGGCCTGGCCGGCTGGGGGGTGGCCCGCCTCGGCGGGCGGCGGCTGGCGGCGCCCCTCTCCGGCCAGCGCGTCTTGCGCCGGCAGATCCTGGACCTGCTCCATCCGGCGCCCGGCGGGTGGGGCATCGAGATCGCCCTGACCCTGGCCGCCCTGCGGGCCGGGCTGCAGGTGGTGGAGGTCCCGGTGCCGATCCAGCACCGGGTCACCCGCCTGGACGCCGCCGGCTTCCTCCATCGCGGCCGCCAGCTGGCCCACATCGCCTGGACCCTGGCCGCCTATGCCCGGCACCGGGCGCCGGCCGCCGGGACCCGGGGAGGGGTGGCCACCCCTTGAGCGGCCTTCCACCCTCGGCATGGCTGCTGGCCAGCCTCCTGGTGCTCGCCGCCGGCGCCACCGCCCTGATGGCGGCGGCCGCCGGCCGGCGCCTGGCCGCGGCGCGGCTGGTTCGTCCCAACTACCGCGGCCGGCCGGTGGTGACCGGCGCCGGCGTCGCCCTGCTGGCGGGCCCTCTGGCCGTGGCCGCCCTGGCGGCGGTCCTGGCGGCCCTGCCGCCGGGGTCGACCCCACCGGCCTCGGGTGCCCCGGGGACCCCCACCCACACCCTGGCCACCGGCCCCTCCGGGCCCGGGGAGATCCTACCGGCCGGACCCGGCGGTCCCGGCGATCCCGGCGGCCGCCTACCTGTTCCGGCCCCCCTCGGCCTGGTGCTGGCGGCGGCGCCGTCCCTGCTGGCCCTGGTGGCGGCCACCGCCCTGGTCGGCCTGGTCGACGACCTGCTGGACGAACCGGTCCGCGGCTGGCGCGGGCACCTGGCGGCCGGGGCCGCCCTCACCGGCGGCCGCCTGAAGTTGCTGGCGCTTCCTCTTGTGGCCTTCGCCCTGGCCCCGGGGCCCGGGCCTGGACTGGCCGGCCGGGTCCTGGCGGCGGGGCTCGTCGCGGCCGCCGCCAACGGGATGAACCTGCTGGACCGCCGGCCCGGCCGCGCCCTCAAGGCCTTCTTCGCGGCCTGGCTGGCCCTGGCCGCGGCCCTGCCGCCGGCGGCCCTGGTCCTGCTGCCGGTGGCGGTGGCGGCCCTGGTCCTGCTGCCCCTGGACCTGGAGGAAAGGGCCATGCTGGGCGACGCCGGCAGCAATGCCCTGGGAGCTGCCCTGGGCTGGGCCGTCGTCACCTTCGCCCCGCCGGCCGCCCAGGGCACCAGCCTGGTCGCCCTCCTCCTGCTGCACCTGGTGGGCGAGTTCTACTCCCTGAGCCGCTTGATCGACGCCGTCCCGCCCCTGCGCTGGCTGGACCGGCTGGGGACCCGCCCCTCCGCTCCCGCACCCTGGGCCGGGCCACAAGGATCTTCCTGGTCAAACGAGTAATCTTGCTAGGGATCCGGTACACGCCGCATACGGAGGGTCGGAGGCCAGGGGCCGTCCCGAACCCGAGCCCGGCGCCGCTGGCCGGTGGCGGGTACCCGTCCCGGGGCGGCCTTTGCCTTGCCCGGGCGGCCCGCCGCCCCGGCGTAACGGGCGGGTACGGCCGCCCAGGCAACCCGCCCGGGGACCCCGGCCCGGGAACCGCCGGGGGCGCCGGCCCAGGGCACCGGCCCAGGGCATGGGTCCATATGCTGGAGCGGATCCATCCAGGGGGATCGACGTCACGGGGGGATGCTTGTGTCGATCTTCGAGGCCATGGCCGCCGGCGGCCACCGGGAGCTGGTGTTCTGCTACGACCCGGCGGCCGGCCTGCGGGCGGTCATGGCCGTGCACGACACCACGCTGGGGCCCGGCCTCGGCGGCTGCCGCATGTGGCCCTACAGCAGCGAGGAGGAGGTCGTCCAGGACGCCCTGCGGCTCAGCCAGGGCATGACCGCCAAGTCGGCCCTGGCCGGGGTGAACTACGGCGGCGCCAAGGTGGTGATCTGGGGCGACCCGGGCCGCGACAAGAGCGAGGCCCTGTTCCGGGCGCTGGGCCGGTTCGTCCATACGCTGGGCGGGCTGGTGATCACCGGCACCGACGCGGGGACCAATCCGGAGGACTTCGTCGCCGCCCGCTGGGAGACCCCCTATCTGGTGGGGCTGCCGCCGGCCTTTGGGGGCAGCGGGGATAGTTCGGAGACCACGGCCTACGGCGTCTTCGTGGGCATCCAGGCGTGCCTGGAGGAGGTGTACGGCGACGCCGACCTGCGGGGGCGGCGGGTGGCGGTCCAGGGGTGCGGGAAGGTGGGCAGCAAGCTGGTGCGCCGCCTGGTGGAGGCGGGCGCGGAGGTGACGGTCACCGACGTCGACCCGGCCAAGGCCCGGGCGGTGGCTCGCCCCTACGGCCTGCGGGTGGTGGACGCCGACGCCATCTACGACGAGCCGTGCGACGTCTTCGCCCCCTGCGCCCTGGGCGGGGTGATCAACGACGCCACCATCCCCCGCCTGCGCTGCCGGGTCGTCGCCGGCGCGGCCAACAACCAGCTGGAGGAGCCTCGCCACGCCGCGGCCTTGCAGGACCGCCAGATCCTCTACGCCCCCGATTACGTCATCAACGCCGGCGGCCTGATCCAGGTGGCCGACGAGCTGGACGGCTTCGACCGGGACCGGGTGATGCGGAAGACCGCCGCCATCGGCCCCATGTTGCGGGCCATCTTCCGGGTGGCCCGGGAGCGGTCCATCACCACCCTGGAGGCGGCGGAGTGGATGGTGCGCCGGCGCCTGGCGGGCGCCGCCGCCCTGCGCACGTTCTACCGGCCGGGGGACGGCCTGGCGACCGGCGGTCCGTCTGATGCCGGCGGCCGCGGGCGGTCCTGAAGCCGGCCGGAAAGGAGCGAGAGCCTTGGTGTTCGAGAAGCTGGAGGCCATGGGCCACGAGCAGGTGGTCTTCTGCTACGACCGGGCGACGGGCCTGAAGGCGATCATTGCCATCCACGACACGACCCTGGGCCCCGCCCTGGGCGGCTGCCGCATGTGGCCCTATGCCACGGAGGAGGACGCCATCGTCGACGCCCTGCGCCTGGCCCGCGGCATGACCTACAAGAACGCGGCCATGGGCCTCAACTTCGGCGGTGGCAAGAGCGTGATCATCGGCGATCCCCGGCGGGACAAGTCGGAGATGCTCTTCCGCGCCTTCGGCCAGTTCGTCGACTCCCTGGGCGGCCGCTACATCACGGCGGAGGACGTGGGGACGGGCACGGAGGACATGGCCTACGTGGCCATGGAGACCCGGCACGTGGTGGGCTTGCCGGGTCGCAGCGGCGATCCCTCGCCGGCCACCGCCTACGGCGTCTTCCGGGGGATGAAGGCGTGCCTGGGGGAGGCCTTCGGCGACGAGTCCTTCCAGGGCCGGGTGGTGGCAATCCAGGGCATGGGTCACGTCGGCTATCACCTGGCCCGGCTGCTCCACGAGGCCGGGGCCCGGCTGGTGGTGACCGACATCGACGCCCAGCGGGCCCAGCGGGTGGCGACGGAGTTCGGGGCCCAGGTGGTGGAACCCGACGCCATCTACGACGTGGAGTGCGACGTCTTCGCCCCGTGCGCCCTGGGGGCGATCCTGAACGACCAGACCATCCCGCGGCTGCGCTGCCGGATCGTGGCCGGTTCGGCCAACAACCAGCTGGCCGAGCCGCGCCACGGGGAGGAACTGGCGCGCCGCGGCATCCTCTACGCGCCCGACTACGTGATCAACGGCGGCGGCGTGATCCACGTGGCCGACGAGTACACGCCCGGCGGCTACGACCGGGACCGGGCGTACGCCCGGGTGGCGACCATCTACGACAAGGTCAAGGCGATCCTGACCATGGCCCGGGAGCAGGGGATCACCACGGCCGAGGCCGCCGACCGGCTGGCGGAGCAGCGCATCCACGCCATCGCCCAGCTGCGCCGGTTGCACATGCCCGGCCGTTCGGGTCGCTGAAGGGTGAGGGCGGCTCCAGGCCGGAGGCCGGGCCGGGTCCGGCCCCGCGGGGATGGGCGGGGCCGGTCGCCGGAAGGGGTACGGGCGGCCGGGGACGTGGCCACAGCCTGAGGGCACGGGGGCCGGTTGCCCGGGGATGCCGCTCGGGACGCCACCCCATCACCGAAGACGGGGACAAGCCAGGGGGGAGTCGTGGGGATGGCAGCTGAACCACCGGCGCGAGGTGGAACCCGGGCCGCCGGCCGGCGGGGCGGGGCCGGCGGCCGGGAAGGGGGCCGGGGCGCGGCGATCCGGCCGGCCGTCCGCCGCTCCGACATCGAGGACCTTCTGTCACGCCTGCCGGGCGTGCTGGCGGTGCGCCTCTCGGTGAACGACTGGGGGGCCATCCAGACGGTCCACGTGCTGGCCACGGTGGACCGGGGCGCCAAGCAGATCGTCCGGGACATCGAAAGTGCCCTGCAGGCCCGCTTCGGCCTGCGGCTCGACCACAAGAAGGTCAGCGTGGCCCAGGTCCGCGGCCTGGGCCCGCTGCGGGAGCCGGTCCGGCCCGAGCTGGCCGGGTTCGTCACCCAGTCCGACGCCGTGACGGGCAAGACCCACATCGAGGTCACCTTCCGTGACCCCCGGGATGAGACGGCCCGTTGGGACGGGGCGGCCAGCGGCGGCTCGCGGCGCAAGCAGCAGGCCCACACCGCCCTGCGGGCGGTCCTGGAGGCCCTCCGCCCCCTGTTGCTGGCCGGGGAACGGGAACTCGAACTGGTCGACTGCGAGATCGTGCCGCTGGGTGGCCACGAGCTGTTGGTGGGCCTGTACGCCCTGCCCAACGCCCGCACCGGGGAGGCGACCCCGCTGGCCGGGGCGGCGGCCCTTTCGGGTAGCGTGGTGGAAGCGGCGGCGCGGGTCTTCCTGGAGGTGTACGAACAGCTCCTGGAGATGCGGGACCGGCGGGTCCGCCAGTCGCCGGTATACCGGCTGCTGGAGCTGGGACGGCAGATGCGGGCCCAGATGGCGGCCGAGCGGGCGGCCGCAGGGGCCAGCGGGGCGGCGGGAACGGACGCCTCCGGGACGGGTATCCCGGCGGACGGGGCGGAGGGCCGCGAGCCGGCCGCGGCCGGCGGGGAGGAAGAGCCCCTGAACCTGGAGGCCGGCGATGAGGCGGCGGTGGCCGCCGACCTGGACGACGGCGACCCGGAGCTGGCCTTTGAGGAGGCGGCGGAGCCGGCCGACCCGGGCGACGCCCGCTGACGGGCGGCGCGGCCTCCGGCCGGGGCTGCCATGGGCCGGGCGCCGTCCCGTGCCGCGACGGCCGGGCGCCGGCCCACGCCGGGGGCCGGGCCCCCGCCCATGCCGAGGGCCGGGCGCCGGCCTATGCCGGGCGCGGCCGGACCCGACCCCCGGCACGAAAGACCGGCTCCGGGGTCCTTCCCCCGGGGCCGCCTGTTTCACGGGCCCGGCGGCGGGCCGCCGGGCGAAAGCCGCTGGGCGGGGGCCGCCAGGTGAGAGCCGCCGGGTGGGGGCTGCCAGGTGGGGATTGTTTGGTAGGAGGCGGGGGCCCGGCCGCCGGGTCGCCGGCAGGGAGGTGGCGGCGTGCTGCTGGCGCGCTGGGGGACGGTGGAGCGGGTGCTGGCCGGCACCCCCCGCCGCCAGGAACTGCTGGTCCGCGCCGGGGACGAGTACCGGAAGGCCATCGCCTACCTCGACCTGGTCGGGCGGGCCGCCCCCGGCGACCGGGTGTGGCTCAATACCACGGCCGTCGACCTGGGCCTGGGCACCGGCGGGTACGACTTCGTCATCGCCATCCCCGGCCGCCGTCCGCCGGAGGGCCGCGGCGAAGGGATGAAGCTTCGCTACACGCCGCTGCAGGTCCGGGTGCCGCTGGCCGAGGAGGAACTGGGGCCCTTGCCCACCGGCCTGGGGGGCCTGCCCGTGGTGGCCGTCGAGCTGCACAGCCAGGTCCCGGCGGTGGTGGCGGGATGGCGGTGGGCGGGCGGCCGGGGCGACGTGGTCTACGTGATGAC
>DATCLH010000197.1:0-1655 GCA_036564035.1 Thermaerobacter sp. | reverse complement strand
AGGAGAGGGCCGACTCGGCCAGGATCGCCCCGCCGATCATCAGGGTGGCGTTGACGATCAGGGGGGCCGTGGCGTTGCGCAGCAGGTGGTTGATCATGATGTCCCACGCCGGGGTGCCGATGGCCCGGGCGGCCTCCACGTACTGCATCTCCCGGAGCTGGAGGAACTGGCCCCGCACCAGCCGGGCCACGCCCATCCAGCTGGTCAGGACCAGGATCAAGATCAGATAGGAGAAGTGGGTGCCGAACATGGCCAGCACCAGGATGTTCAAGAACAGGGCCGGGAACGACAGCATGACGTCGATCAGGCGCATCAGCACCGTGTCGACCCAGCCGCCGAAGTAGCCGGCCACCGCGCCGACCAGCGAGCCCAGCAAGACGGTGCCCGCCGCCACGCTGAAGCCGACCAGCAGGGAGACCCGGCTGCCGTAGATGAGCCGCGAGAGGATGTCGCGGCCGATGCCGTCGGTGCCGAGCCAGTGCTCCGGGCTCGGAGGTGCATCGACGTTGAGCAGGTCGATCTGATCGGGCGGATAGGGGGCAAGCCATGGGGCGGCCACCGCGACGGCCACGAAGAACAGCAGGATCAGCAGGCCCGCCACCGCCCACGGGTTCCGGAAGAACCGGCGGGCGGCCAGGCGCCACAGCACCTCCCCCGGGGCGATGCCGGCCGCTTCGTGGGCCGGCCCCCCCTGCCCTTCCGGTTCGATGGGGGCGGCGTCGCCGGCCCCCGCATGAATCAAGGGCTGGCTCATGCGGCCTGCACCCCCTTGCCCGTCAGGCGCACCCGCGGGTCTACCAGAGCATACAGCACGTCGGCCAGCAGGTTGCCCACCACCACGACCACGGTGACGATCAGGGTGATGGCCATCAACACCTGATACTCCCGGGCGAAGGCCATCTGGACGAAGAGCTGGCCCATCCCCGGCCAGTTGAAGACGGCCTCGGTCAAGGCGGCGCCCGACACCACGAAGGGCAGGTCCAGCCCCAGGATGGTGATGATGGGGATCAGGGCGTTGCGCAAGGCATGGCGGAAGATCACCCGCCGCTCCGGCACGCCCTTGGAGCGGGCGGTACGGATGTAATCCTGGCCCAGGACCTCCAGCATGCTGGCCCGGGCGTATTTCAGGTACCCCGCCAGGTTGATGATCACCAGGGTGGTGACGGGCAGGACCATGTGGTGGATGAGGTCCAGGATGTCACCCTCCCGGCCGTAGGTGTACATGTTCGACAGCGGAAACCATTGCAGCTTCAGGGCAAAGGTCTCCTGGAGGATGATGCCAAGCCAGAAGGACGGCATGGCAAACCCCGCATAGCCCACCAGCGACGCCAGGGTGTCGGAGAAGCCGTACTGCCGGGCGCTATTGTAGACGCCCCAGGGGATGGCGATGAGCAGCGTGAGCACCCAGGCGGTCGACATCAGGATCAAGGTGTTCTTGAACGTGGGCCAGATGATCTCCGCCACGGGACGGTATCCCTTGTAGGTGTGGCCCAGGTCCCCCCGCAAGAGGTCGCCCAGCCAATCCAGGTACTGGACCGGGATGGGACGGTCGAGGCCCAGGTTGTGGATCTGCTGCTGGATGGCGGCGGGCGACAGGCCGGGCTCGAGGAAATACTGGATCGGTCCCCCGGGCGCCAGGTGGATCAGGCCGAAGG
>DATCLH010000196.1:0-4273 GCA_036564035.1 Thermaerobacter sp. | reverse complement strand
CATGGTGTACGGATGGGCGGGTCGCTCGAAGATCTGCTCCACCGGCCCCTCCTCCACCACCCGGCCGGCGTAGAGGACGACGATGCGGTCGGCCATCTCCGCCGCCACGCCCATGTCGTGGGTGATCAGCAGGATGGCCATCCCCAGCTCGGCCTTGAGCCGCCGCAGGAGCTCGAGGATCTGGGCCTGGATGGTGACGTCCAGGGCGGTGGTGGGCTCGTCGGCGATCAGCAGCCGCGGCCGGCAGGCCAGGGCCATGGCGATCATCGCCCGCTGGCGCATGCCGCCGGAGAACTGGTGGGGGTACTGGCGCGCCCGCACCTCGGGTTCGGGGATGCCCACCAGCCGCAGCATCTCCACCGCTCGGGCCCAGGCCTCGGCCCGGCCCTTGCCCTCGTGGAGCATCACCGCCTCGGCGATCTGGTCCCCGACGGGGAAGACCGGGTTGAGGGCGGTCATGGGCTCCTGGAAGACCATGGCCACATGGCGGCCGCGGATGCGGCGCATGGCCGCCTGGCTGAGGCCCACCAGGTCAGTGCCATCCAGGAGGATGCGGCCGCCGAAGATGGCGCCGTTGTCGTACTCGAGGAGGCGCATGATGGCCAGGGAGGTCACGCTCTTGCCGCTGCCCGACTCGCCCACCAGACAGACGGTCTCGCCGACGTCGACGTGGAAGCTGACATCGTCGACGGCCACCAGGGGCCCCTGGGCGGTGAGGAACCCGGCGGTCAGGTTCTGGACCTCCAGCAGCGGACGCCGTTCGCGACGGTGGGGCGTGGCAGCGGCCGCGGCGGTCGCCGTGCCCGCTCCCGGCCGCGGCGGGACCTGCTGGGCACGGCTCACCGACCGTCACCTCCCGCCCGGCCCCGTGTACCCTGGACCGGCAGCCCGCCCGCCTGCGCTGCGGGCACCCGGCCGAAGGCGACGGCCACGCGCCCGCGCAGCCCCGGCCCGCGCCGTACCCGCTCCTTCTGCCGCGGGTCCAGGGCGTCGCGGATGCCGTCGCCCACGAAGTTCACGGCCAGCACCGTGAGGAAGATGCAGGCGCCCGGGTAGACGGCCAGCATCGGGTTCGTCAGCATGTACTGCTGGGCGTTGTTCAGCATCTGCCCCCAGCTGGTATGGGGCGGCTGGACCCCCAGCCCCAGGAACGAGAGGGCCGACTCCGCCAGGATGGCGCCGCCGATCATCAAGGTGGCGTTGACGATCAGCGGGGCCGTGGCGTTCCGCAGCAGGTGGTGGACGATGATCTCCCAGGCCGGGGTGCCGATGGCCCGGGCCGCCTCCACGTACTGCATCTCCCGCAGTTGGAGGAACTGGCCCCGCACCAGGCGGGCCACGCCCATCCAGCTGGTCAGCACCAGGATGAGGATCAGGTACGTGAAGTGGGTGCCGAACATGGCCAGCACCAGGATGTTGAGGAACAGCGCCGGGAAGGACAGCATCACGTCGATCAGCCGCATCAGCACGGTGTCCACCCAGCCGCCGAAGTAGCCGGCCAGGGCGCCGATCAGCGATCCCAGGAGCACCGTGCCCGCCGCCACGCTGAAGCCCACCAGCAGCGACACGCGGCTGCCGTGGATCAGGCGGGAGAGGATGTCCCGGCCGATGCCGTCGGTCCCCAGCCAGTGCTCGCGGCTGGGCGGCGCGTCCACGTTGAGGAGGTCGATCTGCTCCGGCGGATAGGGCGCGATCCACGGCGCCGCGATGGCCACCCCGATGAAGAAGAGGAGCACGACGAGGCCCGCCACCGCCCACGGGTTGCGGAAGAACCGGCGCACGGCCACCCGCCAGAGCACGTCCGGCGCGCCGGCGGGCGCGCCGGCGTCTGCGGCATCCGGGGCCGGTTCGTCCGCCCCGGTCCAGCCGGGCCGGCCGGGATCGGGCCAGGGGAAGGGCTGACTCATGCCGCCTGCACCCCCTTGCCCGTCAGCCGCACCCGCGGGTCGATGACGGCGTAGAGGATGTCGGCCAGCAGGTTGCCCAGCACCACCACCACGGTGACGATCAGGGTGATGGCCATCAGCACCTGGTACTCGCGGGCGAAGGCCATCTGGACGAAGAGCTGCCCCATGCCCGGCCAGTTGAACACCGCCTCGGTCAGGGCGGCCCCGGAGACGATGAAGGGCAGGTCCAGGCCCAGGATGGTGACGATGGGGATCAGGGCGTTCCGCAGGGCGTGGCGGAAGATCACCCGGCGCTCGGGCACCCCCTTGGCGCGGGCGGTGCGGATGTAGTCCTGGCCCAGGACCTCCAGCATGCTGGCGCGGGCGTACTTCAGGTAGGCCGCCAGGTTGATGATCACCAGGGTGGTCACCGGCAGCACCATGTGGTGCAAGAGGTCCAGGAGGTCGCCCTCCCGGCCGTAGGTGTACATGTTGGAGAGCGGGAACCACTGGAGCTTCAAGGCGAAGGTCTCCTGGAGGATGATGCCGAGCCAGAAGGACGGCATGGCGAAGCCCGCGTAGCCGATGAGGGAGGCCACGGTGTCCGAGAAGCCGTACGGCCGGGCGCTGTTGTAGACCCCCCACGGGATGGCGATGAGCAAGGTGAGCAGCCACGCCGTACCCATCAGGATCAGGGTGTTCTTGAAGGTGGGCCAGATGATCTCGCCCACCGGCCTGTACCCCTCGTAGGTGTGGCCGAGGTCCCCCCGCAGCAGGTCGCCGAGCCAGTCCAGGTACTGCACGGGGATGGGGCGGTCGAGCCCCAGGTTGTGGATCTGCTGCTGGATGGCCGCCGGCGACATCCCCGGCTGCAGGAAGTACTGGATGGGACCCCCCGGCGCCAGGTGGATGAGGGCGAAGGTCACCACCGAGACCAGCCACAGCACCAAGAGCGATTGCAGGACCCGGCGCACCAGGTACTCCAGCAAGGGTGCGACGCCCCCTCGTCGACCGAATGCCGGACGGGACCGGCGGGGGGCGTCGATGCCGCCCCCCAGCCTGCACCGTGCCCGGGCGCCAGCCCGCCCCCCGGCACCCGCTCGCCCCCGCCGCGGCGGCGGGCGGCGACGCCGGCTGGAGGCCGCCGCGGTTCGCCGGCGCCCCGGCCACGGCCCCGGTCCCGTCCCTCGTCCCTCACGCCCGCGGCCTCACTGGCCGCCAGCGTCCGCCAACCACCACTTCTCCATGTTGTACTGCCAGCCGTCGGGCAGGGTCAGGACGGGTTTGTCGGCCTCCTGCCACTGGACCCGGTCGCTGTACGCGGCAATCACGTTCTGCGTATAGAGGAACACGTACGGGAGGTCCTCCGAGATCAGCCGGGCGATCTCCGCGTAGACCTGCTTGCGCTCCTCCTGGTCGGTGGTGGAGTAGCCCTCCACCCAGAGCCGGTCGAGCTCCTCGTTCTTGTACCAGCCGGAGTTCTGCCCGTTGGGCGGGAAGTACTTGGAGCTGAAGATCGACTCGGCGTCGGGGTCGAGGGTCAACCGCCAGCCGATCAGGATCGCCTGGTACTTGCCGGGGATGATGTGGTTGTCGACCCAGCTGGAGAAGTCCAGGGTCTCGATGTTGACCTGGATGCCCACGTCCTTGAGGTTCTGCTGGATGACCGCGGCCACCTGCTCGCGCCGCTCGTTGCCGGCATTGGTCTGCAGGGTGAACTCGAACCGGTGCCCGTCCTTCTGCAGGATGCCGTCGGGACCCGGCGTCCAGCCGTCCTCCGCCAGGAGCTGCTTGGCCTTCTCCGGGTCGTACGGGTAGTTGACGGCCGTGCCCGCGTCGGCCCACGACCCCGGCAGGAAGGGCCCGTTCAGCAGCTGGCCGTGTCCCTGGAGGATGCTGTCCACCATGCCCTGGCGGTTGATGGCGTAGGCGATGGCCTGCCGCGTCTTCTGACTCGCCCAGGGCACGAAGCCGTCGGGGAAGTTGTCCGGGTTGAAGTTGAAGCCCAGGTAGTCGTAGACCGGCCCCGGCGACTCGAGGATCTGGATGCGCTCCTTGCCTTGCAGGGCCGGCAGCGTCTTGACGTCCACGCCCGGCAGGACGTCGATCTCGCCGTTCAACATGGCCTGGGCCAGGGTGTTCTGGTCGGCGTAGATCTTGAAGACCACCTTGTCGATGTAGGGCTCCGGCCCCCAGTAGTCCGCGTTGCGCTCCAGGGTGACGTATTGCTTCTGGGTCCACTCGGTCCACTTCCACGGCCCGTTGGTCACCGTCTCGGACGGGTCGGTGCCGTAGGGCTGCTTCTGGAGCTCCTTCGGCGCGACGCCCTCGAAGACGTGCTTGGGCAGCGGCTGCAGCCCGGCCAGGGTGTAGAGGAACGGGGCGTA
>DATCLH010000195.1:0-1918 GCA_036564035.1 Thermaerobacter sp. | reverse complement strand
CGGCCGGTCCGGACGAACCCGGCCCGGCGCCGGCCGCCGGCGCGGGCGCCACGGGCGGCCGGCCGGAGGGAGCCGCTCCGGTGCCGGACGGGGAGTGGCACCGGGTGGTGGAGGCCTTGCGGAGCGGGCGGCGGTACGCCCTGTTCCTCCATCTCTCGCCCGACGGCGACAGCATCGGCTCCACCCTGGCCCTGGGGCTCGCCCTGGAGCGCCTGGGCAAGCGGACGGTCTGGGTGGGCGCCGACCTGCCCGGCGACGCCTACCGGTTCTTGCCGCACAGCGAGCGGTTCCGCCTGTGGAACGAGGTGGAGGAGGACTGGTCCCAGTACGATGCGGCGGTCCTTCTGGACTGCGCGGACCTGGACCGGGTGGGACCGGCCCGCACCGCCATCGACCGCATCGGCCGGGTCATCAACGTCGACCACCACCCGTCCAACCGGCGTTACGGCGATGTCAACTACATCGAGCCCGGGGCGGCGGCGGTGGGGGAGATCACGGCGCGGCTGATCGACGCTCTGGGCGTGCCCCTGGACCTGCCCATGGCCTACGGCGTCTACACGGCGATCCTGACCGACACGGGCTCGTTCCAGTATGAGAACACCCGCCCGTCGACCCTGCGGCTGGCCGCGCGCCTGCTGGAACTGGGCGTCGAGCCCCAGCGGGTCTCCCAGTCGGTCTTCGAGCAGCGCCCCCTGCGGGTGCTGCGCCTGCTGCGGGAGGCCCTGGGCACCCTGGAGGTGGGGGCCGGCGGCCGCCTGGCCTGGATGACCGTCTCCCGGGCCATGATGGACCGGGCGGGGGCCCAGCGCGGCGATACCGAGGGGTTCGTCAACTACCCCCGCTCCCTGGCCGGGGTGGAGGTCGCCCTGCTGTTCCTGGAAGAGCCCGACGGCCGGGTCCGGGTCAGCTGGCGGTCCAACCGGGAGGTGGACGTCAGCCGGCTGGCGGCGCGGTTTGGCGGTGGCGGCCACGCCCGGGCGGCCGGGTGCACCCTGGCCGGGCCCCTGGAGCGCGCCCAGGTCCAGGTGCTGCAGGAGGTCGCCCGCCATCTGGAGGAACAGGCCGCCGGGGAGGGTCCCGGGGAGACCCCCGGCGCCCTGGGGCCGGCGGGGGAGGCCCGCCGGTGACGGCCGGTGGGGCTCGGGCCGAGCCGGCCCGCCCCGTCGGCCCGCCGGGCTCCGGAGGCGCCGCCGGCAGCCGGGCGGAGCCCGTCCAGGCCCGCCCCGGTCCCGGAACCGCCCGGCGGCGGCCCGCCCCGCGGGCGGGGGCCGGCCCCGAGCGGGCCGGCGTGATCCCGGTCCTCAAGCCGCCGGGCATGACCTCCCACGACGTGGTCGACGCCTGCCGGCGGTTCTTCGGCCTGCGGCGGGTGGGTCACGCCGGGACCCTGGACCCGGCGGCGGCGGGGGTCCTGGTGGTGTGCCTGGGCGCGGCGACCCGCCTGGCGGAGTACCTGAGCGACGCCCCCAAGGCCTACCGGGCGGAGATCTGGCTGGGCGTCACCACCGACAGCCTGGACAGTGAGGGCCGGGTGGCGGATCTCCCCCCGGCCGGGGCCGCCGGGCTGGGTGGTCCCGGCCCCCAGCCGCCGGGGCCGGGCGGCGGCTCCCAGGCCGTGGGGCTCGACGAGGGCCGGCTGCGCCACGCCCTGGCCCGGCTGACGGGGCCCCAGCTGCAGGTTCCCCCGGCGGTGTCGGCCGTGCGCCAGGGGGGCGAGCGGGCCTACCGCCGGCAGCGCCAGGGCGAGACCGTCGACCTGGCGCCGCGGCCCGTCACCGTCTACCGCTTCGACCTGGTGGCCTGGTGGCCGGGTCCCGTGCCCCGCCTGCTGGTCGACGTGGTGTGCAGCAAGGGCACGTACGTGCGCGCCCTGGCCCGGGACCTGGGGGCGGCCCTGGGGGTGCCGGCGATGCTCGCC
>DATCLH010000194.1:0-1962 GCA_036564035.1 Thermaerobacter sp. | reverse complement strand
ACCGGCGGTGGCTGGCCCTGGGTGGTGGAGCTTCCGGCGGCCAACGGCCCCTTCGGGATCTTGCGGCCCTTCATCGCGCGCCCCCTTGCCCCACGCCGCCCGGCGCTGCCCGCATCGCCCGTTCGACCGCTTCGGACCCCTAGCGGCCCCAGGGCGGCGGGAGTGCAAGGAGCTCACGGTTCTCAGGATGCTCACGGTTCTGACGGGGCTCACGGATCTCACGGCGCTCGAAGTGGCCGGGCGTCATCCCCTGGCCGGCCGTCATCTCCGGTGATCCCGATGGAACGAAACCGCGGGAACCCCCATCTCCTCCGGCCTCCCAAGCCCTGACGGGCCGTCCACCGGCCATCCCTGGGGTTCGAGAGGCCCTCGGCCGCCACCCGGCAAGCCACCGCAGCGGCCCATCCCGGCGGCCCAACCCTGCGCAAGGAGCCCGGCCGCCGGAGGCAGACTGGAGCTGGGCGGGGGTGCAGGCGGGAACGCCCCGGCGCGGCCCCCGCCTGGTGAGGGACATGGCGCACCTGGCGGCCCTGGGGGTCAAGTTCATCGCCACCGCCAGCGTCCTGCTGTGGATCCTGGCCGCCGCGGGCAGCCCGGCGGGGCCCGGCGGCGCCCTCTTGCTGGCCGGCGCCGTCACCCTGGTGGGGTATGCCGTGGGCGACCGGATCGTCCTGCCCACCGGCGGCCCCGCCGTGGCCATGCTGGTCGACGTGCTGCTGGCGGCCTTCGTCCTGGCCGTCGCCACCTTCCTGTGGCCCCCCCTGGCCCTGCGCCCGGGCCTGATTGGGTTGGCCGCCCTGGCCCTTGGCATCGCCGAGTTCTTCTTCCACCGGTATCTGAAGGCGCAGGGGCTGGCCGGCACCCTGCCGCCCGACTGATTTCTTGCGGATTTCTCGCGGACGGCCGGCAGCTGGCGGAAAGCGGGGTGGCGGCGGGGCCGCAGACCGGCGACCGGGGCCGGCCGGCCGCCACGGCAGGGCTGCCAAAGGCCGCGAGGTCCAACCCCTCCCCGCCGGCCCTGTACTGGCTCCGGCGAGGCTCCGGCGAAAAATAGGCTGGCAAAAGTGGTATCATCGGTCGGTGGAGGATGGACGGGCCGCCGGTGCGGACGAGGCCGCACCGGCGCATCCGTTCAGGGCGCCCCCCGGCCTGGGAGGCCGGTTCGTCCCCCGGGACGGCGGGCGGGAGGAGGGTTGCCGGTTGGATGCGGCCGAGGTGCTGGCTCGCCTGGCCGCCATCGCCGGGCCACCGGGCCACGAGGCGCCGGTGGCGGCGGCGGTGGAGGAGCTCTGGCGGCCCCTGGCGACGGAGGTGCGGCGGGACGCCCTGGGCAACGTGATCGCCGTCGTCCGCGGCGAGGGACTGCCCCTGCCCGGCGGCGGGCGGGCCGGTGTCATGTGGGCGGCCCACATGGACGAGATCGCCCTCCTGGTGGCCGCCATCGAAGAAGAGGGGTTCCTGCGGGTCGACGCCGCCGGCGGCGCCGACGCCCGGAACCTGCTGGGCCAGGAGGTGACCGTCCACACCCGGGGCGGGCCCCTGGCCGGCGTGGTGGGGACCAAGCCGCCCCACCTGACCAGCCCGGAGGAGGCCCGGCAGGTGCCGCGGCTGCGGGACCTGTTCGTCGACGTGGGGTTGCCGGCCGGCGAGGTGCGGCGCCGGGTCCGGGTGGGTGACCCCATCACCGTCCGCCAGGCGCCGGCCCGCCTGCACGGCCGGCGGATGACGGGCAAGAGCCTGGACAACCGGGTGGGGGTGACCGTCCTCACCCTGGCGCTGGCGGAACTGGGCCGGCGCCGCCACGCCGTGGACGTCTACGCCGTGGCCACCGTCCAGGAAGAGGTCGGCTTGCGGGGCGCCACCACCAGCGCCTACGGCATCGCCCCGACCCTGGCCGTCGCCGTGGACGTCACCTTCGGGGACCAGCCGGGCATCCCCGACGGCAAGACCCTGGAACTGGGC
>DATCLH010000193.1:0-7892 GCA_036564035.1 Thermaerobacter sp. | reverse complement strand
GCAGGGGACCGGGGGAGGGGGCCGGGGGCAACCGGCGGACGCCGGGCCCAGTCAAGGTCAGCCGTCCGGAAAACGCCAGCCCTTCGGAATCGGAGCAGACCAGAAGAGGAGGGATTCCCATGGCCCGGGTTGCCCTGCGGGGCTACTGCCAGGTCCGCTCGGGGGACAAGGGCGACACCCTGGACCTGACGGTCTTTGCCCCCAACGACGGCTTCTATCAAGCCCTGGCGGAGCAGCTGACGCCGGCGGCCGTCCTCCAGCACTTCCGGGGCCTGGCCCGGGGCCCGGCCGAGGTCTACCCGCTGCCCAAGGTCCGGGGGATCAAGATCGTCATCCGCCAGGCCCTGGGGGGCGGCGGTCCGGCCTCGCTGCGGCTCGACGCCCAGGGCAAGTCCCTGGCGGCGGCCATGTTGCGCATGGAGGTCGAGGTGCCCGACGCGGTCCTGGCCGAGACGCCCTTCATGCGGCCACCGCGGGCGGCGATCCCAACCCCTCGCTGAAGGGAGGAGCCATCATGCAGGCGACCCAACTGAACCTCCTCGACCTGGGCGACGAGTACCGCCAGGTGGTGGAGATCACCCGCGACCTGATCAAGCGGCTGGAGCCCCAGCGGGCCGAGTTCCTCCGCCAGATCTTTGAAGAGCAGCGGTTCCCCGAGGCCATGTGGGAGCAGCTGGCCGAGGCCGGCCTGCTGGGCCTGCTGATCCCGGAGGAGTACGGCGGCACCGGGCTCGGCCTGCTGGCCATGACCCTGGTGATGGAGGAACTGGCCAGCGCCGGCTACGGCAACGCCCTGGTGGTGGTGACCAGCATGGACACCACCTGCATCCTCCGCGGGGGCACGGAGGAGCAGAAGCGCCGCTGGCTGCCCCGGATTGCCGACGGCAGCCTCAAGCTGGCCTTCGCCATCACCGAGCCCGAGAGCGGCACCAACAGCTTCCGCATGAAGACCGAGGCCCGCAAGGAGGGCGGGGTCTACCGCCTGCGGGGCGAGAAGGGGTGGATCACCGGCGCCGACGTGGCCGACATGATCCTGGTGGTGGCCCGGACCATCCCCTATACCGTCCTGAAGGAGCAGGGCCTGCCGCGCACCTACGGCCTGGGGCTCTTCCTGGTCGACCGCCACGCCCCGGGCCTCCACCTCTACCCGATGAACACGGCGGGCATCGAGGGCTACCGCCAGTTCCGCCTGGTCTTCGACGACGTGGAGGTACCGGAGGACCACCGCATCGGGGCCGAGCACATGGGGGCGCAGGTGCTGTTCTTCGCCCTCAACCCCGAGCGGATCCTGGCCGCGGCCACGGGCATCGGCCTGACGGAGCATGTGCTACGGCGGGCAGCCGAATACGCCCGGCAGCGCAAGGTCTTCGGCGACCGGCCCATCGGCGCTTACCAGGCCGTCCAGCACCCCCTGGCCCGGATCCGCGTCATGCAGGAGGGGGCCCGGCTGCTCACCTACCGGGCGGCCCAGGCCTTCGACCGGCAGGTCTCGCCCGAACGGGTCGGCACCTGGGCCAACATGGCCAAGTACCTGGCCTCGGAGACGGCCATCGAGGCGGTCGACCGGGCGATCCAGACCTTCGGCGGCCAGGGCTTCGTCAAGGAGAACCAGCTTATCCACCTGTGGACCTCGGCGCGGCTGCTGCGGACGGCCCCCATCAACAACGAGATGGTGCTGAACTTCATCGCCGAGCACGAGCTGGACCTGCCCCGGTCCTACTGAGGACCCGGCGCAAACCGGCCGCCTGGCGGGGCCGCCGGGCGCAGGGCGGACGGAGGAGAGGGAGATGGGCATGACCTTTGCAGGCCAGGTGGCCCTGGTGACCGGCGCCTCCCGGGGGATCGGCGCGGCGGTGGCCCGCACCCTGGGCGCCGAAGGGGCGACCGTGTTCGTCCATTACAAGCGGCGGGAGGACGAGGCCCGGCAGGTGGCCTCCGCCATCGACGCCGCCGGCGGCCGCGGCATCCCGGTCCAGGCTGACCTGGAGGACCGGCAGGCCGTGGCGGCCATGATGGACCGGATCCGGGAGGAGGCCGGCGTCCTCGACCTTCTGGTGGCCAATGCCGCCGCGACCGCCTTCAAGCCTCTTCTCGCGGTGGGTCCCCACAACGTCGAGCGGACTTTCGCCATCACGATCCAGGCCTTCTTGCAGATGGTCCAGGCGGCGGTGCCGCTGATGACGGCCCGCAGGGCGGGCCCGACGCCGGCCGGCCAAGCCAGGGACAGCCGCGCCGGGGGAAGCTGGCCGGCGGCGGGCCCCGAGACGGCCCGTCCTAACCCCGGTCTGCGGGGCGGCAAGATCGTCGCCGTTTCAGGCTACGACAGCATCCGCTACATCCCGGGCCACGGCGTCCTGGGGGCGGCCAAGGCCGCCATGGAGTCCCTGGTCCGTTACCTGGCGGTGGAACTGGCCCCCCACGGGATCAACGTGAACGCCGTCTGCCCCGGGCCGGTGGCCACCGACTCCGCCCGTTTCTACGCCGGGGACCGCTGGGCCGAAGTGGAGGCCCGGCTGGTGGCGGCCACGCCCCGCAAGCGGGTGGCGACCCCCGAGGACGTGGCCCGCATCGTCCGGTTCCTCTGCACCGACGACGCCGACTGGCTCTGCGGCCAGACGCTGGTCTGCGACGGGGGTTTGACCCTGGACGGGGGCGCCACCCTCTTCGGGGCCTTGTGAGGGGCGAGCGCCCTCAGGGCCATGGAAGGGAATTCCACCCCTGTGGGGCGGGCTTCAGCCGGCGGGCGAAGGTGCCGCAGCGGCGGTGGTGCGGGCGGGTTCACGGCCCACGGCATGGACAGGAGGTCACGTAGATGGAGCGGGAGGAACGGGTCCTCCGGGAGCTGGAACGCATCAAGCGGGGAGGCCCCGAACGGGGCCATCAGAAGCAGCGGGAGGCAGGCAAGCTCTTCGTCCGCGACCGGCTGCGCCTGTTCTTCGACGACGGCGAACCCTACACCGAGTTCGGCGAGTTCGCCCGGGCGGGGGACCCGGAGCTGGCGGCCGACGGCGTGGTGACGGGCAGCGGGCGCATCGGGGGCCGGCTCGTCTTCTTTGCGGCCAGCGATTACACGGTCAAGGCGGGGTCCATCGGCCGCTACCACGGGGAGAAGATGATCCGGGTCCAGGAGGCGGCCATCCGGGCCCGGCGGCCCATCCTCTACCTCATCGACTCCTCGGGGGCGCGGATCGACGAGGCGGGCGGCTACCACGTCGACCGCTACAGCGGCGGCCGGCTGTTCTACTACCACAGCATCATGTCGGGCGCCGTCCCCCAGATCGGGGTGCTTTACGGCCCGTGCTTCGCCGGGACGGCCTACACGCCGGTCTTCTGCGATTTCGTGATCATGCTGGCCAACGCGGCCATGGCCATCGCCTCGCCGCGGATGGTGCAGATGGTCACCGGGGAGAAGGTGACACCGGAAGACCTGGGCGGCGCCCGGATGCACGCCACCGTCAGCGGCTCGGCCGACTTCGTCGTCGAGACGGAGGAAGAGGCGGCCGAGCTGGTCAAGCGGCTTCTGACCTACCTGCCGGACAACTGCGACGGCCGCCCGGCGCGGGCCGAGCCGCGGCCCCCGGGCCGCGACCCTGCCGAGATCGACGCCATCATCCCCCGGGATCCCAACCAGCCCTACGACGTCCGGCGGCTGATCGAGGCCCTGGTGGACGAGGGCAGCTTCCTGGAGGTCAAGGCGGCCTACGCGGGCGAGCTGGTGACGGGGTTCGCCCGCATCGACGGCCGGGTGGTGGGCGTCGTGGCGAACCAGCCGGCGGTTCGGGGCGGGGCCATCTTCCCCGAGTCGTCGGACAAGGGGGCCGAGTTCGTCTGGATCTGCGACGCCTACAACATCCCGTTGCTGTACCTGTGTGACACCCCCGGCTTCATGGCCGGTTCGGCGGTGGAACGGGCTGGGATCCTGCGGCGGGGCCGCAAGTTCATCTTCGCCACCTCGTCGGCCACGGTGCCCAAGGTCTGCGTGGTGGTGCGGAAGGCCTACGGGGCGGGGATCTACGCCATGGCCGGGCCGGCCTACAATCCCGACGTCACCCTGGCCCTGCCGTCGGCGGAGATCGCCGTCATGGGGCCGGAGGCCGCGATCAACGCCGTGTTCTACAACCGGTTGCAGGCGATCCCCGATCCCGCCGAGCGGGCGCGGGTGGTGGCCGCACTGCGGGAGGAGTATCGCAAGGGGTACGAGATCACCAAGCTGGCCGCGGAGATGGTGGTCGACGACCTGATCCCGCCCCGGGATCTGCGCCGGGAGGTGAGCCGCTACTTCGAGCAGTTCGAGAACCGGGAGGTGGAACTGCCGCGGCGCAAGCACGCCACGATCCTGAGCTGAACTGATAGTTCCAGAATCGTGGGGATGCGTCTTGGATCGCATGGGGGGTGCGGTCGATGCCGGCGTACGTATCGGGCGGTGTGGTGATGGAGCCGCCCACGGTGGGGGCGTTACTGGCCCGGGCGGCCTTGCTCCACCCGAACAAGACGGCCTTGATCGACGGGGACCGGCGCCTTTCCTACCGGGAGCTGAACGGGCGGGTCAACGCCCTGGCCCGCGGCCTTGTCGACCTGGGGGTGCGCAAGGGCGACCGGGTGGCCATCCTGATGCCCAACCGGATCGAGTTCCTCGAGGTGCTCTTCGCCGCGGCGAAGATCGGGGCCGTGGCGGTACCCATCAACGTGCGGCTGGCGCCGCCGGAGGTCCGGTTCATCCTGGACGACTCGGGTGCCACGGTGCTGTTCTACGACCCGATCCTGGCCCCGCTGGCCCAGGCCGCGGTACAGGGAACCGGGGTGCGAACGGTCGTGGTAACCCGCGGGCCGGGGATGGAGGCGGGCAGGTCCGCGGCTGGCGCTCCTTCCCCAGCTGCCCAGGCCCCGGGCCCGGGAGGGCCGGGGCTGGGAGTCCGGATGGGGGGAACCGCCCCCTCGCCAGCGGGCTGGCCCGGCGGGACCGGGACGACGGCGGCGCCCGGCCCACTCCCGCCGGCGACGGGGACGGCCATGGCCCCCGGGGCGCCGGATCCCGCCCACCCGGTGCCGGCGCAGCTGGCCTACGACCCGTGGCTCGAGGAACACCTGGCTCACGGGACGGCCGAGCCGCAGGCCATCGTCAGCTTCTTCGATCCCCATCTCATGATGTATACCTCGGGCACCACGGGCCGGCCGAAAGGGGCGGTGCTGACCCACAGCAACTCCGTCTGGAATGCCGTCAACATGCTCTTGAACGAGGAGGGGCTGGAGACCCGGGACGTGGTCCTCACCGTGGCGCCCATGTTCCACATCGGCGGGTTGAGCGTCTACACCCTGCCGGCCCTGTTCAAGGGCTGCACGGTGGTGCTGGAGCGCCAGTTCGACCCGGGCCGGACCCTGGAGCTGGTACAGCGCGAGCAAATCACCGTCCTCTTCCTCGTGCCGGCCATGTGGCAGGCCCTGATGTATCATCCCGAGTTCGACCGCTATGACCTCTCCAGCCTCCGCAGCCTGGTGGCCGGTGGGGCCCCGTGCCCGCTGACGGTGATCCGGTTCTTCCAGTCCAGGGGATTCCGGTTCCTCGAGGGTTTCGGCATGACGGAGACTGCACCGGACGTGGCCATCCTGAACAGCCGCGACGCCGAGCGGAAGAACGGGTCCATCGGCCTGCCGGTCCATACCGTCGAGCTGCGCATCGTCGACGAGGCCGGGCAGGATGTGCCGCCCGGCGAGGTGGGCGAGCTGGTCGTTCGCGGGCCCAACGTCTGTGCGGGCTACTGGAACAACGCCGAGGCCACCCGCGAGGCCTTCCGCGACGGCTGGTTCCATACTGGCGACCTGGCCCGGCAGGACGAGGAGGGCTTCTACTACATCGTCGACCGCAAGAAGGACATGTTGATCTCAGGTGGTGAGAACGTCTACCCCGTCGAGGTGGAACAGGTCATCGTCCAGCATCCCAAGGTGATGGAGGTGGCGGTGGTCGGGGCCCCGGACGACCGCTGGGGCGAGGTACCGGTGGCCTTCGTGGCGGTCAAGCCCGGCCAGACCCTGACCCTGGAGGAACTGGCCGCGTTCTGCGAGGGCAAGCTGGCCCGCTTCAAGATCCCCAAGCGGCTTTTCATTGTCGAACAGTTGCCGCGCAACGCCACGGGCAAGGTGTTGAAGCACATTTTGCGTAGCCAGGTGGCTGGAGACTGACGGAGCCGCTGGGTGGAAAGCTGCAGGAAGGAGCTCTGGAAGAAGCGGCTCCCTTGGGGTCGTCAAAACACCCGGCTGGGCTTCAACACGGGATACCGTGGCGCTCGTGTCGGCGCCGGCCTTTTGAGGCCAAGCGGTGGGACCTCGTGGATCTACCGCGGGCGATGTCCTGCTGATTGAACCCTGCGAGGCATCACCCTTGAGGAGGGGGCATGACCCATGGGCACGGAATGGTTCACCCTTGGGGATCTGGTGAGAAAGCAAGCGGTCAGCCACCCAAACCGTAGCGTCCTCATATGGCCCGGAGGACACATGTCCTATGCACAACTGGACGAACGGACCAGCCGCATTGCCAACGCCCTTTCCGAGCGGGGTATCAGGCCGGGCGACCGGGTGGCCCTGCTCACCGAGAATTCAACCGCCGCCGTCGAATGGATCTTCGCATTGGCGAAACTTGGTGCCATGGCCGTTCCGATCAACCTGAGACTCAACCCACAAGAGATCGCGTATATCTTGGAGGACGCAGGCGTTGCCGCCCTCTTCGCTGGACGCATGGTGTTCCCCGTGCTCCAAAGCCTCCCGCCGGATTGGTTTGAGGGGATCCTCAAGGTGGCCGCCACCGATGACGGCACTCCGTTGCCACCGGGGTGGGAACGCCATGACGCCCTGCTGCAGGCCCATCCAGACCGCCCATCGAAGTCTGGCCCCGGCCCGGAAGATCCAGCCGTCCTTCTTTATACCAGCGGCACCACCGGCCGGCCCAAGGGCTGTATGTTGCCCCACCGCGCTTGGCTTGCAAACGGGATCAATATTATGGCCGCCTTCGGTGTCTACCGGCAGGACACCTACCTGGCCACCCTGCCTCTGTTCCACGTGGCCGGTCTCGGCATGCTGATTGCCCACGTCCAAGCCGGAGCCACGATTCTGCCGCTCCCGAAGTGGGATCCGGAGCAGGCCGTTCGCTTGGCGCATGAAACCGGAGTGTGAACGCTAATCGAAAAGTTACCCACGTAGGGCCCTTGTGCTAACCGAAAAATTGACCACCCCGAGACCTGGCCCCTGTATGCTGGGAGGGTGTCCAGACCTTCCAGGGACAGGAGGCCGAAGGAGTGCTCGGGATGGTCGATATTGAGTTTATCCGAAAGCGCCACTTCGTCGATGGCTGGTCCATCCGGAAGATCAGCCGGCAGCTCGGACTTGCCCGCCAGACGGTTCGCAAAGCCCTGGCAAGTGCGGAACCGCCTCGTTACCGGCTCAAGTCGCCACGGCCCAGCCCCGTGCTCGACCCCTACCGGGACGTCATCCTGACGTGGCTGGAACAAGACGCCACAGCCCCGCGAAAGCAGCGTCACACCGCCCGCCGGATCTACCAACGGCTGGTCGAGGAGTACGGCTTTCAAGGCGGTGAGTCCACGGTCCGGCGGTTTGTCAGCCAGGTCCGCGGTCGGCAGCCCGAACCGTTCCTCCCTCTGACGGCCGCCTGGGGCCAGTCGGCCCAGGTCGACTGGGGCGAAGCGTTGGTGGTGCTCGGGGGCCGCCGGACGGTTGCCCACCTGTTCGTCCTTCGCTTGCGGGCCAGCGGCGTGATCTTCGCCTGGGCGTCGCCGACGGAACGGCTCGAGGCCCTGCTTGAAGGCCACTGCCGGGCCTTTGCCTGGCTCGGCGGCGTCCCCCGCGAGTGCATCTTCGACAACGCCAAGACGGCGGTCACCAAG